>NZ_JBOFRH010000586.1:0-21101 GCF_051650925.1 Plesiomonas sp. | reverse complement strand
ATATGAAATTTTAGCTGTTTAGACGTCCAGATGTTTACAACTCTATGCGTCTCAACGTAAAATCACGTCAGACACTTAATCACCCTGACGTTGTGGGTTTCTATGACAAATAATAAGAACAATCTTCCATCGCGCTCTTTTTTAGCCTTGTTACCGCTGCTGGTTTTTCTCGCTATTTATATTGGTGCAGGGGTGTACCACACTCTGATAGGAACCGAATTTGCTTTTTACCAACTGCCAGCACCGGTTGCTATTTTACCAGCAATCGTACTTTCACTATTGCTAGCGAAAGAATCACTAAATAGCGCTATTGGCCGCTTTATCAATGGCGCGGGTCATCCTGATATTATTGCTATGTGCCTGATTTACTTGTTAGCAGGGGCATTTTCAACGGTAGCTAAAGCCACGGGTGGAGTCGATGCGGCGGTGGGGCTGGGGCTTTCGGCACTGCCAAGCTGGGCACTGTTGCCGGGGTTATTCCTTATTTCTGCGGTTATCTCTACGGCAATGGGCACATCAATGGGTACCATTGCGGCACTCTCTCCGGTAGCATTAGGCATCGCACAGGCTACCGGTATCTCGTTGCCGCTGATGGCCGGCGTCGTGCTTTCCGGTGCAATGTTTGGTGATAACATGTCTATCATCTCTGATACCACTATTGCAGCAACCCGTTCGCAAGGCTGTGCTATGCGCGATAAGCTCAAAGAGAACTTTCGTATTGCCTTGCCTGCGGCCTGTGCCACCTTATTGTTGTTCTTTTTCCTGACTCGGGCAACAGATGTACCTACTGTTGCACCATTCTCGTGGGTACTGGCGCTGCCTTATTTGGTTATTTTGGCGCTGGCACTTTCAGGTTTGAATGTGTTTGTCGTCCTCACAGTCGGCATCGTGTGTGCAGGGCTCATGGGTTTTGTTGCAACAGATACCTACAATATCAGTGGTTTTGCCCGTGATATTTACCAAGGCTTTAGCGCAATGCAGGAGATTTTCCTGTTATCAATGCTCATTGGTGGTTTAAGTGAGCTGATGAAGCGTCAGGGGGGGCTAGCATTTTTAGCACACCATATCCAGACTCTTATTGAACATCTTAATCGCAATGGTAAGCCCCACAGCCGTGCTGGTGAGCTGGGTATCGCGCTGCTGGTGGCGCTGACCAACTGTTGTACGGCAAACAATACCGTGGCTATTATTGTCAGCGGTAGTGTGGCCCGCACATTGGCAGAAGAGAACAATATTGCACCGCGCCGCGCTGCCAGCGTGTTGGATATCTACTCCTGCGTGGTACAAGGTTTACTGCCTTACGGTGCACAAGCTCTGCTGCTGGCCTCCAGTTTTAAACTTTCACCGCTCGATGTGGTGACTCATGCATGGTACTGCATGGCTCTTGCCATCAGTGCGCTATTTTTTATCTGGCTGCGCCCAGTAAAAATGCAACATGTTCCGATAAAGTAGTATTTTCCAATAAGCTGCAGTTCTTCCCAATAAAAGTATTCTTTCATATCGGCCTTGCAGAGTATTCTGCGGGGCTTTTTTTATGCGTAAAGATCCTAAAAAATATTATTTTGCGGGATAAAGACGCCAAAACTTGCGCTGATTAACAAATTGCTGTTTTCACTGAGGTCTTATACAGCACAAAAAATTAGACTGGTACGCAGTTTATTTGTGGGATACCCCATAGATAGGCATTTCATATCAGTATTTGTGCGTAAACGTGCATATAAATAGAATAATTCAAGAAGGCCGATATCATGATGTTTCCTCTTCCTCATAAAATAGCTGTCTGTAGTCTTGCGGTTTCGTTTGCTCTGAGTGCCGGAGTTGTACAGGCGCAAGCGTGGGAACAAGGCAAAACCTACAATCTCACCATTTTGCATACTAATGATCATCACGGCCATTTCTGGAAAAATGAGCAGGGTGAGTACGGTTTGGCAGCACAAAAAACGTTGGTTGAGCAGATACGCAAAGAGGTTGAGGCTGCAGGAGGCTCGGTATTACTGCTCTCTGGCGGAGATGTTAATACCGGCGTACCTGAATCAGATTTGCAACATGCAGAGCCTGATTTTCGTGGTATGTCGATGATTGGTTACGATGCCATGGCATTAGGCAACCATGAGTTTGATCGCCCGTTAAGTGTGCTGCGCAAACAAGAGCAGTGGGCGACGTTCCCGTTACTGTCCGCCAATATTTATGATGAAAAAAGCGGTGAGCGCTTATTTAAACCGTATGCCTTGTTTGACAAGCAGGGGATTAAAATTGCCGTGATCGGCTTAACCACCGAAGATACACAAAAAATTGGTAACCCTGAATATCTTAAAGGCACACTGTTTAAAGATCCAAAAATTGAAGCAAAAAATGTCATTGCGCAACTTAAGCAAAATGAAAAACCAGATGTCATTATTGCCGCCACACACATGGGGCATTATCAAAACGCACAACACGGCTCAAATGCGCCAGGGGATGTTGAGCTAGCACGCTCGCTGCCTGCCGGTGATCTAGACATGATTGTTGGCGGGCATTCACAAAATCCGGTTTGTATGGAAGCGGCCAATGACCGTAATGACAGCTATATTCCGGGAACAGAATGTAAGCCAGATCAGCAAAATGGCACGTGGATTGTTCAGGCACACGAGTGGGGGAAATATGTTGGCCGTGCGGATTATCAGTTTAAAAACGGTGAACTGCAACTGGTCAGTTATAACCTGATCCCAGTGAATTTAAAGCAAAAAGTGAAGCGTGATGATGGAAAATCAGAGTATGTGTTGTACAGCACGCCGATAGCAGAAGATAGCGATATGCTGGCATTGCTGACACCATTCCAAGAAAAAGGTCAGGCTGAATTAGGTATTAAAATTGGTGAAGTTGACCAAAAACTCGACGGTGACCGCAGTGTTGTGCGTTTTAAACAAACTAACCTTGGCCAGTTAATTGCTAAATCACATATGGAGCGCGTGAATGCCGATTTTGGCGTGATGAATTCAGGTGGTGTTCGTGACTCTATTGAACCGGGTGATATCTCATACAAAGATGTATTAAAAGTGCAGCCGTTTGGCAACATTGTCAGCTATGTTGACATGAAAGGCCGCGATATTATTGATTATCTCAATGTTGTGGCAACCAAAAAAGTTGACTCTGGGGCATATGCTCAGTTTGCCAATATTTCAATGGTTGTTGAAAACGGTAAAGTGCACGATGTAAAAATTGCCGGAACGCCAATTGACATGAATAAGTCATACCGCTTTACAGTACCAAGCTTTAATGCTGCAGGCGGAGATGGCTACCCTAATATTGCGGGGAATGCAGGATATGTTAATACCGGATTTGTTGATGCTGAAGTATTAAAAGATTATATCGCGAAGAAATCACCACTCAAGGCAAGTCAGTTTGCACCAAATAGTGATGTTATTTATAAATAACAGGTATAAATGAAATAAAACCCGCGCTAATATGATTGGTTCTATTAGTGCGGGTTTTCATACACGGTAACTGATGTCTTTAATAATACGCGGTGCATTTACAATGATGTATACCTTATGCACAGTGCTTTATTAAAGAAATGCCGTTTTCTATCTTTTTATATTTATTTTAACACTGTTTTATATAGATACTGTTTTCATTACCGTCATCACTTTTTTTGCGTAACCTAATGCGCGTGAGTCATCCCACGAATGGTAACGGCCAATACCCAGCTTCATGTTATCAGGAGATGAAGCCATGGCATGTTTTAGTATCTCAGCCCCGACACGTAAGTTTACTTGTGGATTAAACAGATCTGCTGGAGTATCAACCCGTGAGCCGTGCCAGCCCAAGTTAACCTGCATAGCTCCCACATCAAGGTTCTTTTTATTGGTTGAGCCAATCAGCTTAGTCAGTGTTTTTTCGGCTTCTTGTTTTGACTCTAAATAGTAGGGCTTACCATTTTTATTGATAACATAAGGCCATGGTTTTGCTTCACTGCCTTTCAGCATTGAGGACTCAACCACTGCAATAGAGTAGAGTAATTTAGGGTTCAGGCCATATTCATTGGCGACATTCACAAAGTCATCTTTTGTCAGCCCATTGATGGATGATGCAAATACACTTGATGAGAAAAAAGATGATGTAGCAATTAAAGCAGCGATCAATACGGTGATAGTACGTTTAAAACCCATGGTTCAATCCTCATTATAAAATTAAACGAATAGATTCATCCTTAAAAATACTATTTGTTATATTGGTTTATTGCTTATTTATCAGTGTGTGCGTGTTGTTATTTCTACGGTGCGGTTATGACAACAATATGTCTTTAATATAATATGTCTATGACATTTCAACTTCTATTACGAATAATCGATAAAGATTACAGCTGTTATTTATGATTATATACCGATGATGATTTATGAAGAAGGTCATGAATAATGATTAAATATCTCACTGTTTTAATCAATATAATCTGATTCATTTGCTATTACCTGAATGAATCACCGTCGTGTAATGGGGTGGCATTGCTCAAAATCTGTACTGATTATACGGCTGAAATCACATTAAGCAAATTATTCTGCTTTTGGCTTTATTGCTGACAATAAGTTTAAATTTGTCTTATTTATAATGAATAATTGCGGGTCATTATTTTAATTTGTGATGAAATGCTTATTTTTTGATCGGGAAATGATCGTTTTTGCTTTTATTATGAGCTTTGAATCACGATTAATTAACAATTAATTATCATTGGTAGATGGTTTAATGTGATCTAGATCAATAAAAATAGCCAAATTATTTACGAAAACCCTCTACATGGCGTTAATGATACAGCGCGTGCGGAATGGTGATTA
Organism: Plesiomonas sp.; assembly: GCF_051650925.1. NCBI lineage: Bacteria > Pseudomonadati > Pseudomonadota > Gammaproteobacteria > Enterobacterales > Enterobacteriaceae > Plesiomonas > Plesiomonas sp. The sequence goes on along the minus strand of NZ_JBOFRH010000586.1, from coordinate 16,293 downwards.
ACATCAATAATAATGCCGTATTATATAGTGTGATACGTGCTAATTACTTAATATTTGGTATGTTTTTTTATCAGTAAGACAAGCCGTAATATTCAACTTGTTAATAGAGTGTGTTTTTTATCCTAAAACCGATTTTCTGTTGTGTTTTGATTGAATTTATCACCCATTGGGTCTTATGATTTGAAGTATGCAGCAACAATACGGCAATTCGTCATTATGAATAAGTCTGAAAGAAAACCGGTGTTACCGTGGCCACTGGTGTTAAGTGAGATTGTTGGCTTTATTGCCCTTGTGTTGGGGTATTTTGAAATAAAACAAAACACACTGCTGCCAGCATTTTTTGATGCTCAAGAGCAGGGTGTAATATTAATTATTATCGGCGTGCTACTGATGTTACCGGCAGGCCTGTATCTGGCATCAGGCTGGTTTAGTCAGGTTGATCAATGGGTTAAACCTCATTTTAACCACTCATCAGCGGAAGAGCGTAAAAAAAATCGTAAGGAAACCGATAATGACACCGACCATTGATCTTATCTTAGCGCACCGTTCTATCCGTAAATTTACTGACCGTGCACTGAGCGTCGAACAACTGAATGCCATTATTGATGCGGCGCGGGCTGCATCAACATCGAGTTTTTTGCAGATGGTCAGCATTATCCGCGTGACTGATACAGCACTGCGTCAGCAGCTGGTAAGTTTGTCGGGTGAACAACAATATGTTGCGCAAGCGCCTGAGTTTCTGGTGTTTTGTGCTGATTTTAATCGTCATCAGCAGATTTACCCCGATGCTCAGCTCGGGTTTGCAGAGCAGCTACTCACTGGGGCGATAGATTCGGCGCTGATGGGGCAAAATGCACTGTTGGCGGCAGAGTCACTGGGGTTGGGCGGCGTATTTATTGGCGGATTGCGTAACCATATACAGGGTGTCACCGATGCCTTGCAACTGCCGGAGCAGGTGATCCCGCTATTTGGTTTGTGCATCGGTTATCCGGCACAAGATCCAGAGCATAAGCCCCGCTTGCCGCAAGCCATTATGCTGCATACTAATCATTATCAGCCAATCGATCAGGCGGCACTGCAAGCTTATGATATTGAGGTTGAAGCTTACTATCGTGCACGAGGCAGTAATATCAAATTGCAAAACTGGAGCCAGCATGTGGAAGCGACACTGAGCAAAGAAACACGTCCATTTATGCTCGACTACCTGCATGCACAGGGTTGGATCACCCGCTAAATCATGAAAATAGCCATTCTTTCACGCGATGCACGTCTGTATTCTAGCCAACGTTTACTGCATGCCGCACAGCAGCGTGGTATTGATGCTGAGGTGATAGACCCTCTGCGCTGCCACATTCACCTTCGCACGGATAGCACGGCGCTAAAATCACATTCGCTGGATGTGTATTGTGCCGGTAAACCGTTACCTGTTTTTGATGCTGTGATCCCGCGGATAGGCCCAGCTACCGCATTTTATGGCAGCAGTATTGTGCGACAGTTTGAGCTGGCGGGAAGCTATACCTTAAATAGCTCCGCGGCTATTTGTTGTGCGCGCGATAAACTACACAGCTTGCAGTGCTTAGTTGCCAGTGGTGTGGCAGTACCATCAACTTGCTTTGCACACAGTGCGGAGAACCTTTCCACTGCGATACAGCAACTGGGGCATGCTCCGTTAGTGATCAAGCAAATCGAAGGTTCACAGGGCATTGGCGTGGTACTGGCCGAAAGTGATGCGGCAGCAGAGAGTATGGCTGATGCTTTTCGAGGGCTGCAGGTGAATGTCGTGTTACAAGAGTACATTGCTGAGTCACAAGGTACGGATATCCGCTGTTTTGTCGTTGGTGATCGTGTGGTGGCTGCCATGAAACGGCAGGCCAAAGCCGGTGAGTTTCGCTCTAATTTACACCGTGGTGGCTCGGCAGAGGCGGTTGAACTCTCGGTTGCTGAACAGGAGATCGCCGTACGTGCGACACAGGCTATCGGGCTGCATGTTGCTGGTGTTGATATCTTGCGTTCAGCACGTGGCCCGCTGGTAATGGAAGTTAATGCCTCGCCCGGTATTGAAGGCATTGAACACTGTACCGGCATTGATCTGGCCACTCTAATGATAGAGTATGTTGAGCAACAGGTAGGGATATTGCAGGGCTGCGCTGCGCGGGGGGTACTACACTCTGCATTCTGATATTTATTGAGTGCAGATACATGCAGTGTGCAGCCGTTTATGATAAACAAATTTTGATGATGTAGCTCTTCTGATGACGCACTGTTTTTGATGCGAAAAAGACCTTAACGGCAGACCATTTGCTTCCCTGTTTTCACCCTGCGAGTCTCACAGAACAAAGCAAATGCAAATGATGCATGGTGATAGCCGTTAAGGTTTTGAATACAAAGTAAAACAAGAATAGACCACTTGCACTGTATTACACCGAACGGAATTGATTAAATTCAGCGTGGTAATGAAACCCACCGTGTTCGAGCTTTTCACAAAGCGCTGCTGCATCAATTTCATAAGCCTGAGCCAGCTCATAAATATTGTCGAACTCATTACGTAACTTCATATTTACGATACTAAACAGCATATTGCTGTCCATTTGTGCAAAACGGGTAAGATCCATACCGACTCCTTTATGCCAACAGAACACACTTTTATTGTCAGTGATAACGCTATTTGAGCTTATAGCGACCATTTCCTTTCTACTTACTTTTAGCATATATGTAGAAGCTATCGCACCCAGAAACGGGCTATTGCAGCGACATGCCGGGCAATGCACCGCATCGAACACCCTACATGATTAATTAGCCTAATTTCTTCGTAAAATCACAACATCAATACTGTGATGGCACAAAGAGAGTTTGCACCGAAAATTGCCAAACGCGATAAATAAAGCATAGATGCTGGTAAGGAATTTTCGAATATAAAATAGATAAAAGGTGAGGAGCATCAAGGCTGAGTATGAAATTAGACCATTAAAGATAGATAAATAGGGGCTGATTCCGTAAGCTATCCCAATGAGAATCACAACAATAAGCGTTGTATGAGCACACTACCGGTTTCTGAATTTGCTGTTCCTGATCTTGACCTGTTGAAACAGTGGCTAACCCAGTTGAACATTGATTATTTTGAGTGCGAATCATGTCTAGCACTGCATTTACCGCATATGCAAAATATTAATGGCATTTTTGATGCAAAAATTGATCTGCTGGAACAGCATATTTTAGTGTTCTCCTCTGCATCTGAAGTTCGGCCAACAGGCTTGCTGCCACTGGTTGCCGAGCTCAGTGAGATCAATGCCCAGTACTCGCTGATTAACGGGTTTGTTGATGTACAAGATGATAATCTGCCTAAACTTATCATTACGCATTCACTGACTGCTTCTGCCGGTATTACTACCGCTCAACTGCTTGTTTTTATTAAGCAAACAGAAGAACAAATTGAGCAATTTATTGATGTAGTGAAACGTAAAGGCTATCTGTTCTTTCCTGAGGAAGATGAGATCTCTGATCAGGATAAAATCCTGCACTGATAATCAGATGCCGGAAGTGTGATTTTGCTTCCGGATAGCCTCTTTTTCTCTGTAAATAGAAATAATAAAGATTAAAAATCAATTAATTATCTCATCGTCTCTTTGTCTAATATTGTAAACTCCGGTGCTTTTATTACCCGCTTACAGGCCCCTTTCTCTGCGATAACCTGCTGCATAAGTCGTCTTCTATCCCTACATTTCACTACAAACTGTCTATTTTTCAACAGGTGATCAAGTAATTACGGTTATTTATCTTTGATGCTGTTGTTTTCAGGCTACGTTCTGGTCTTAACATTCATACAGCGTTATTCTAACAACTGTTGTTTTTATGTGTATTCAATGTGGTCAGTTGAGCAGGGAGGCTCTCGGTGATGGGATTTATCGCTAAAAATAATACATGTTCATGGGCAAAAACTGCTTTAACGACCCTGTTGTTAACGGTATCTGCTGCACATGCAGAAGATAAAACGCTGCATGTCTACAACTGGTCAGACTATATTGCCCCGAATACCTTGGCAAATTTCCAAAAAAACCAGGGGATTAAAGTTGTTTACGATGTCTTTGATTCTAATGAAGTGCTCGAAGGTAAACTGATGGCCGGAAGCACGGGCTTTGATGTTGTCGTGCCGTCAGCGAGTTTTCTTGAGCGCCAAATTAAAGCCGGTGTCTTTAAGCCGCTGGATAAAGCCAAGCTGCCTAATTATGCCAACCTTGATCCTGAACTGCTTAAAATGCTGACCAAGCATGATCCTGATAATACCTATGGTGTGCCTTATTTGTGGGCAACCACCGGTATTGGTTACAACATTGATAAAGTCAAAGCAGTGCTGGGCGAAGATGCACCGGTAGAGAGTTGGGATCTGATTTTTAAACCAGAAAATCTGGCCAAACTGAAAACCTGTGGCGTTGCGTTTTTAGATGCGCCAAGTGAAGTCTATGCCACTGTACTGAATTATTTAGGAAAAGATCCTAATAGCACTAACCCAAAAGAGTATTCAGGGGAAGCGACGGACCTGCTGCTAAAACTGCGGCCAAATATTACCTACTTCCACTCATCACAATACATCAATGATCTGGCAAATGGTGATATTTGCGTCACTATCGGCTGGGCGGGGGATGTAAAGCAAGCCGCTAATCGTGCGAAAGAAGCGAAAAATGGCGTGAATATTGGTTACAGCATTCCAAAGCAGGGGGCTCTGGCCTTTTTTGATATGTTAGCGATTCCGGCAGATGCCAAAAATACCGATGAAGCTTATCGCTTTATTAACTATCTGTTGCAACCTGACGTTATCGCCACGGTGACAGATACTGTGTATTACGCCAACGGTAATGCCAAATCCACACCTCTGGTTCAAGCCGATATTCGTAACGATCAGGGTATTTACCCATCAGCAGAAACGCGTAGCAAGTTATTTACCCTGACAGTGAAAGATCCGAAAGTTGACCGTGTGATTACCCGTTCTTGGACTCGGGTAAAAAGTGGCACATAAGCGGTAATTTTCCATGGTTTAACTGTAAAACCAGTATTCAACCGAGGTAAATAGATCTGCTAGATCGTTAACTGATGCACCGGTATGCCCATGTTCTGGGCATACCGCTAACTCGCCGCAAGATAGCGTTATTAGCGCAAAATCTTACCGGACAACCCGATATTCTACCGTTACGCACTGTGTTGATAATGGATTATTAACGGTTTTTTGCAGTATGAGGAGAACCCTTCCAGTGAAAGAGACCATGTCACGCCCTCAGATAAAAGCCCCAAAGTTGAAAACCCCCTTACTTGAGATCCGTAATCTGACCAAATCGTTTGACGGCACATTTGCTGTTGATGATGTTGATTTGACCATCTACAAAGGTGAAATTTTTGCTCTGTTAGGCGCATCAGGATGCGGTAAATCAACGCTGCTGCGTATGTTGGCCGGTTTTGAAACGCCAACCAGTGGGCAGATTTTTATCGATGGGCAGGATTTATCAGCCGTACCACCCTATAAGCGGCCTATCAATATGATGTTTCAATCATACGCACTGTTCCCGCATATGACGGTAGAGCAGAATATTGCGTTTGGTTTGAAGCAAGACAAAATGCCAAAACATGAGATAGCCAAACGCGTGGCGGAAATGCTCGATCTGGTACACATGCGTGAGTTTGCAGCGCGCAAGCCACATCAGCTTTCTGGTGGGCAGCGTCAGCGGGTTGCGCTGGCTCGCAGTCTGGCCAAACGGCCAAAATTGTTGCTGCTTGATGAGCCAATGGGCGCACTGGATAAAAAGCTGCGCGATCAAATGCAGCTAGAAGTGGTTGATATTTTAGAGCGTGTCGGCGCGACTTGCGTGATGGTGACACATGATCAAGAAGAGGCCATGACGATGGCCGGACGCATTGCGATCATGAACCGTGGAAAATTTGTGCAAATCGGTGAGCCTGAAGAGGTCTACGAGTATCCGAACAGTCGCTTTAGTGCCGAATTTATCGGCAGTATCAATGTGTTCGAGTGCATGCTGCAAGAAGAGACGGATGAACATTACATTGTACGCAGCCCCGGTTTAATGCACCCACTGAAAGTAGAGCAAGAGGTGAAAATTACTGCCGATGTGCCGGTGATGGTTGCTCTGCGGCCAGAGAAAATCGCACTGTGTGATGATGTACCTGAAGATGGCTGTAACTTTGCGGTAGGCGAGGTGGTCAACATTGCTTATCTGGGGGATCTCTCTATCTACCATGTGCGCCTGCACAGCGGCATGATATTGACCGCCCAACTGCAAAATGATTGCCGTTATCGCCGCGGAATGCCGACATGGGGCGATGAAGTTCGCCTGTTCTGGAATGCCGATAGCGGCGTAGTACTGACCGCCTGATTGAGGAGTCAAGGATGAGACAATATCTATCACGGCAATATCTGGCTCGAGCAGGTATCAGTGGTCGTCAGAGTATCATTGCCGCCCCTTATCTCTGGTTGCTGATCTTTTTTCTGATCCCCTTTCTGATTGTTTTTAAGATAAGTTTTGCCGAGATGCAGGTGGCAATTCCACCCTACACTGACCTACTCAGTTGGCTAGATGGTAAGCTGACCTTGAGCCTAAATCTGGCTAATTACAGCTATTTGGTGGAAGATCCGCTGTATGTTGATGCTTATCTGCACTCACTGCGCATTGCTGCGGTATCGACCATTATCTGCTTGTTGATGGGCTACCCAATCGCGTGGGCTATCGTACACAGTACGCCTTCTACACGAAATATTTTGCTGCTCTTGATTGTATTGCCCTCTTGGACATCATTTTTAATTCGGGTCTATGCATGGATTGGGCTTTTGAAAAATAACGGGATTATCAATAACTTCCTGTTATGGACAGGTATTATTGACCAACCGTTACCTATGCTGCATACCGATTTTGCTGTGTATATTGGTATTGTGTATGCCTATCTGCCGTTTATGATTTTGCCTTTATATACTGCGCTGCAAAAAGTGGATTACTCATTGGTTGAGGCCGCTTCAGATCTGGGTGCTCGCCCGTTTAAAACCTTCTTTTCGGTGATATTACCGCTGACAAAAGGGGGCATTATTGCTGGTTCAATGCTGGTTTTTATTCCAGCAGTGGGGGAGTTTGTGATCCCTGAGCTGCTCGGTGGGCCTGACAGTATTATGATCGGGCGGGTGATGTGGCAGGAGTTCTTTAATAATCGAGACTGGCCGGTTGCCTCTGCGGTGGCGATTGTCATGTTGCTGATCTTAGCTCTGCCGATTATGTGGTTTCATAAACACCAGAATCAGGAGATGCACTGATGAATAGCGTTCCTGTGATTAAAAGCCGTTGGAAAGCGGTGATTCTGACTATCGGCCTGACTTTTTTGTATGCGCCGATGCTGATGTTGGTGATTTATTCATTCAACAGCTCACGCTTAGTCACGGTTTGGGCGGGTTGGTCCACTAAATGGTACGGAGAGTTGTTTGCTGATCAGGCGATGATGGACGCTGTTTGGCTGAGTCTGACCATCGCCACGGCGGCTGCGTCTGCGGCGGTGATACTCGGTACGATGGCTGCTTTTGTGATGACCCGTTTTCGGCGTTTTACCGGCCAGACATCATTTGCATTTATGCTTACCGCACCGTTGGTTATGCCAGAGGTGATTACGGGTTTATCGCTGCTGTTGCTGTTTGTGGCAATGAGCCAGTGGCTTGGATGGCCAGAGCAACGTGGCGCGATGACCATTTGGCTGGCACATGTGACTTTTTGTACCTCTTATGTTGCTGTTGTAGTCAGCGCCCGTTTGCGCGATCTTGACCGTTCACTGGAAGAAGCGGCGATGGATCTGGGAGCTCCTCCGCTGAAGGTATTTTTCATCATTACCGTGCCGTTGATCATTCCGGCATTGGTATCGGGTTGGTTGCTGGCATTTACCTTATCACTCGATACATTGGTGATCTCCAGTTTTGTCTCTGGCCCGAGCTCGACTACATTGCCGATGATGGTTTTCTCCAGTGTTCGCATGGGGGTCAGCCCGAAAATTAACGCACTGGCGACCTTGATTATTCTGGCCGTTGGGGTGCTTGGCATGATCTCATGGTGGCTGATGTCACGCGCTGAAAAGCGTCAGCGTTTAGAGCAGTTACACTGATAGCGGACGACAGTGATAGTGAGTGGTGGTGATAGTCAGTAACAGCCAATATCTGTTGAGTGTAAGGCGACTTTTTGGTGCAAACAAAGAGAAAGCGACCTTAAAGCAAGGGTAACTTTTGGCACTTTACGCGGAGTAACCTTGTGGTCGGCGCTTTGCAGCAGGTGCAATGAGGGGTAGAATCTTGCCCCTCATTGTACTTGCTGCAACTTGATTGAGGTTTTCATGTTCTGTGCCCATTTTCAGGCTGGCGAATGCCGTTCGTGTCATTGGCTGGATAAGCCCTATACCGAGCAACTGACACTTAAACAGCAGGCGCTAGAAACCCTGTTTTGTGCTATTCCGGTACAACAGTGGTTACCTGCGGTGCACAGTGCTGAACAAGCTTTTCGCAACAAAGCTAAAATGGTGGTTAGCGGTGCGGTTGAACGCCCGATTTTGGGTATTGTCAATGCTGACGGTGCTGCGGTTGATTTGTCAGATTGTCCGCTGTATAACGCCGATTTTCAGGCGTTGTTTCCGGTCATCAAACAGTTTATCGGCCGTGCCGGTTTAACACCGTACAACGTTGCACGTCGGCGCGGTGAGCTGAAATTTATCCTACTGACACAAAGTGCGGCTAATGGTGAGTTTATGCTGCGTTTTGTGCTTAAGTCAGACCAAAAACTGGCATTGATCCGCCGTGAGTTGCCGTGGTTACAAGCGCAGTTACCGCAATTGCGGGTGATCTCGGTGAATATTCAACCGGTGCATATGGCGATTTTAGAAGGTGAGCAAGAGATTATGCTGACCGATGATCACAGCCTGTCTGAGCAATTCAACCATGTTCCGCTTTCTATCCGCCCACGCAGTTTTTTCCAGACCAACCCGCAAATTGCTGCGCGTCTATATGCTACTGCCCGCGATTGGGTGCAAGCATTACCGATAAATTCACTGTGGGATCTGTTCTGCGGTGTTGGCGGATTTGGCTTGCACTGTGCAACACCAGAGATGAAACTTACTGGGATAGAGATCTCACCCGAGGCGATAGACTGTGCGCGAGCTTCGGCAAAACAACTGGGTTTATCGGATGTCCATTTTCAGGCTCTTGATTCTAGTGCTTTTGCTTGCCGTCATCAGGCAGATCATGGCACACACCCTGAAGAGTCGCAAAGTGAAGCAGGCGATGAAAGTGATCGCGTAAAAAACCGTGATAATGTTCCTGATCTCGTATTGGTTAATCCGCCACGTCGGGGGATTGGGCAGGCCTTGTGCAATTATCTGGCAACCATGGCACCCGACTATATTGTTTATTCCAGTTGCAACGCCAATACCATGGCAGAAGATATTGTGCGTTTAAACGGTGGGGCGCAGCAGTATCAGGTCGAAAAAATGCAGTTGTTTGATATGTTTCCGCATACCGCTCACTATGAAGTGATCGGTTTACTTAAACGTGTTTGATGCTAGTTGTGTTACCGGTTAAAAAGCCCGTTAGGGCTTTTCACGCCAGCCGATACCTTCGAGTGTCAACAGAGCGGTTTTAATCGGTAAACCGCCACTGTATCCGGTAAGCGAGCGATCTTTTCCTAGCACCCGATGGCACGGAATAATAATGGCCAGCGGGTTTGCGCCAATAGCACCGCCAACGGCGCGTACAGCCTTTGGATTACCGATATTCTCTGCTACTGCCCCATAACTTGATATTTGTGCATAGGGAATCGCCAGCAATTGTTGCCAGACTTGTTGCTGGAACGGTGTACCAACAGGAGCAAGCAGAAGACGATCAGGGGAAGGGGCAAGGCCGGCGAAGTAATCATTGAGAAAATCGGTAGCCAATTGCAGTGGCCGGATACACTCTTGCTGCCATAACGGGTTAATACTCTGCTGTTCACTTGGCAGATATAAATGGCGTAAACCGTGGCGGTCGGCTACCAGCAGTAGTTCACCGAGTGGTGAGGTATAATTGACGTAGTACATCTGAGCGGTCTCTTCAGGGTATTGACGTCTTAACTTAGCGCGATTTTGACAGATGACTGAACCGACCTGTTAATTTATCCATTGGCCGGTTCAGTGTGTAGCGTGATCATAAGGTTACGTGATCATATTGTTAGCCTATCATGCCCTGTATACGGGTGAGATTTTGGCTATCAGATAAAACGTTAGATAAAACGTTGTGCAACAGCTTCAGGCTCTAACTCATCACCTTCAAGATCTGAATTCCAGTTCAGACCCAGTAGAACGCCATCTTCAGCCAGTGTTAACAACCACTCATTGGCAAACAAATTAAGCGGAATAGCCGTTGGAACAAACTCAGCCCACTCGTCATCACAATGTATACGAGCGTCAGCTTCGTTTGACCAAAATGGCATCACTTCGCCATCTTCAAACTGGCTTGACTCCATAGAGAGCCAATTTACTTCGTCTTGACACAAACCCCATACTTGTCCGGTTTGCTGGCTTTGTGCAACAAACAGATCAATGTTGGCTTGCAGATCTTGTCCTAACTGGCTCATGGGCGCTCTCACTTTTTAAAAGGGAATTTCTGTGCTTATGGTAGCAGAAATTGAGATGAGTGTAGTGCTTCATCAGGCAATGTCAGTGCCATCAGTGCTGTTACCGCTGCTCAAAGGCCAGCATCCGCTTTTCAAGCGCCCGCATTGACAGTGTGAGCAAACCGTTAACGGCCAGATAGATCACACCAGCCATACCGAAAACCGCGAGAGTATCATAAGTTTGTGCGTTGAGTTGCTGCGCATAACCCATGATATCCATAATCGTAATGGTACTGGCCAGTGATGTGCCTTTAAAGATCAAGACCACTTCATTGGAGTAGGAAGGCAGAGCCCGTTTTAGCGCAAAGGGTAATAAAATGCGCAGAGTTTGGGGTTGGGTCATTCCCAGTGCACTGCACGCTTGCCATTGTCCAGTCGGGATAGCTTTGACTGCGCCATAAAACAGCAAAGTGGAGTATGCCGCGCTGTTGAGTGCCAAGGCTATCATGGCACAAAACCAAGGTTCAGAGAGCAGCGGCCAAAGTGCGCTGTTGCGCAGGGCATCAAACTGTCCAGGGCCGTAATAGATCAGAAATATCTGGATCAGTAACGGAGTTCCGGTAAACAGCGTTAGATAGCCTTTTGTCAGCCAGCGTAACGGGCGGTTGTTACCGGCCATCACCAGCGTGAACAGTACAGCCAGTGTAAAACCAATCAGCAGGGCACAAACAGTCAGTGATAAGCTGGTTTGTAGCCCTTGCATCAAGGTTGGAAAGTAGCTCCACATCAGACAGCACTCCTCTCAAAACGGGTAACGTAGCGATCAAGGCGCTGCAATAAGAACTGGCTGATTAGGGTAATCACCAGATATAACACTGCCGCTACTGCAAACCATGTAAATGGTTGCCACGTTGAGGTCGCAATAGTTTGTGCCTGACGCATTAACTCATTCACACCGATAAGGGAAACCAGTGCGGTATCTTTAAGCAGCACCAACCATTGATTACCCAGCCCCGGTAGAGCATGCCGCCAGACTTGCGGCAAAATAAGACGGGTAAAAATATGCCATGGGCGCATACCCAGTGCCGCACCTGATTCCCACTGTCCGGCTGAAATGGCTTTGAGTGCACCACGTAATGTTTGTGAAGCATATGAGGCAAATATAATGGCCAACGCCACCGCACCACACCAAAACGGGCTGAGGTCCACATAATTGTCAGTGATCAAAAACAATACTTGGGTTGAGCCAAAATAGATAAACAGTACCACCAGTATTTCGGGCAAGCCGCGTAATACGGTGATAAGCGTACTGGCGGGGATACTGACCACTTTCCAGCGTGATGATTCGAGCACGGCAAAAACAAGTGCCAACAACAGGCCGATGACCAGCGAGGCAAGTGCTAGGCCGATAGTCATACCGGCCGCCATGCAAAGGAGTTGTAGAAATTCGTTTCCCGCCATCGTCTCTTATTTAAACCACTTGTTGTAGAGGGATTGATAAGTACCGTTGGCATGCAAAGTGTCGAGTGCCGTATTGAGCTGCGTGAGCAGTGCAGTATTGCCCTTGTTAACGGCAATGCCAAAACCTTGACCAAAATAGGCTTTATCGGTGACGGGCTGACCGACCGGTGCGAGGCTCTTGTCTTGTTTTAGCCACTCAGCGATAACGGCGGTATCACCAAATACGGCATCAACACGGCCATTTTTCATATCAATTACTGCATTTTGATAGCTGCCATAGGGCACAGCCTTCAGATTTTTCATCTGCTCATTGATGTAGGTTTGGTGTGTTGAACCGTTTTGTACACCGACTTTTTTATCTTTCAGTGCACTAACGTCTGCAAATTTACCTTTTTGGCTGATAAAAATGGCTGCGTTATCGTAGTAAGGTTTAGTGAAATCAACCTGCTTTAGGCGGTCATCGGTGATGTCCATGGCTGAAATGGCGGCATCGTAACGGCGAAATTTCAGACCGGGGATTAAACTATCAAATGCCTGATTGCTGAATGTACACTCTGCTTTTAGTTCGGCACATAAGGCTTTAGCCAGATCCACATCAAAACCGACAATTTCATTTTTTTCGTTGGTCGATTCAAAGGGTGGGTAGGTAGCTTCCATGGCAAAGCGGATCGTTTCTGTCGCCAGTGCTGAGGTACTAAATCCTGCGCATACGCTGCCAGTTAACAGGGCAGCCGTCAGTAATTTTTTCATGGTGAACTCCTTGTAGACAGAAAGTAAAATAGGCTTAGTGTGACAAATATCCCGCAAATTCAGATGTTTTTGGTGCAGAGAAACAGTGTGCATCACCCTGTTCTATAATGTGGCCCTGCTCCATATAAATCACCCGACTGGCGACTTTTTTTGCCACCTCAACTTCATGCGTGACAATAACTTGTGTAATGCCAGTTTGCGCCAACTCTTTAATAATCGAAACCACTTGTGCTGTAATTTCAGGATCAAGTGCAGCGGTAGGCTCATCAAACAGCAGCACTTGAGGCTCCATCATCAGCGCTCGGGCAATGGCCACCCGCTGTTGCTGGCCGCCAGAGAGGTGTAGCGGATAACGGCTGGCATACGGGGTTAAGCGTAGACGCGTTAATAGTGTATCGGCACGCTGCTGCGCTTGATCTTTGCTTAAGCCTAAAACCCGGCAGGGGGCTTCGGTCAGATTCTCTAACACGGTCAGGTGTGGCCACAAATTATATTGTTGGAACACCATGCCCACATTTTGGCGTAACTCACGCACTGCTTTATTGTCGGGCATTTTTGTCAGGTCAAACAGGTGCCCAGCAATCTGTAATGTACCGTTGCGCGGTACTTCCAGCAGATTTAATGCCCGTAATAGAGAGCTTTTACCCGCACCACTAGGGCCAAGCAGCACGAGCGTTTCACCTTGCGGGCAGTTAAAGCTGATATTGTGCAATGCCTGATGATCACCGTAAAAACAATTTACGTCAGTTAATTGAATACTCATGCGCTTTTTATGAATAATGGGTAATTAAGGTGATAGTAAATAGATTTACATAACTATGCAATACATAATTATGCAATAAATAACGGTGTCATCGGTAACGGTTGCAGCAAGAAAACCCAGTATGCATCTGCTCCCTCTCTTTTTTGTTTTAAGTCTCTGCGACGCAGGCATTACCCTGTGCTTTGTCTTATTGATTATCTTACACCTTGCGATCTTACATATTGTTATCTTATTAATAGTTATCTTATTCATTGTTTTTATTCGTTATGGATAAATAGCAAATGATTTTTTGTTTGGATGCGGTATTAGACATGCAATTGATGGGAGCAGGAAGCGAAGACTCTCAAGCGCGGTGTATATTCGGTGACAAGTGATAGCGGGTATTGACCACGATAAGGTTATCAGCGGCTGGATGATTTTCGTGCATAAAAACGGATTGATTATGCATAATTAGTGGCGCTTTTAGCGGGGCGCGGTAGTAGGGAGTATGTGTCAAAAATCAAGTTTATTTGCGATGAGTCGCAATAGAGTAGCAGCAAGAGAAGCTATAAAACTGTGTGCAAAGATAAAAACAACATACTCAGTGTACTCGGTGTGTGTAGACACTGAGTATGTTTTGGTATCAGCGGTTGCAGTGTATTAACGCTGGCGTTCACGCAGACGTTTGATGACATCACGCAACTGTAAATCTTGATCTTGCAGTAAGACCATCAGGTGATAGAGCAAATCAGCCGATTCATTAATGAGCTCATTTTTATCACCGGCGACCGCAGCAAGTGCGGTTTCAACACCTTCTTCACCTACTTTTTGTGCAATACGTTTTGTACCTTTGGCGTATAAACGTGCTGTGTATGATGTTTCTGGATCAACAGTTTTCCGCGCCATTAATTGCGCTTCAAGTTTACTGAGGAAAATCAGATCCGGCTCAACGGCAACATCTTCAAAGCAGCTATCGGTACCCAGATGGCAGGTTGCCCCGTGCGGTTCAGCCAAAATCAGCAGTGTATCGTTATCGCAATCAATCGCCATTTTGGTCGCCCACAGGATATGGCCTGAGGTTTCGCCTTTGGTCCATAAACGTTGCTTGGTGCGCGAGAAAAAGGTGACCTGTTTTGTCTCCAGCGTTTTTTCTAACGCCTCTTGATTTAGGTAACCCAGCATTAATACCTGACCATTTTGAGCATGCTGGACGATGGCTGGGAGCAGCCCATTCACTTTCTCCCAGTTAATACTTGCGCGTTGCTGTTCAGTTAGCACAATCTGATCTCCACACCCTGTTTGAAGAGGTACTCTTTGAGATCACCAATATTGATGATCTGTTTATGGAATACTGACGCAGCCAGTGCTCCGTCAATATCCGCATCGCGGAATGCCTCAAGAAAATGCTCATTACGCCCCGCACCGCCGGAAGCGATTAACGGAACGCGGCACACCTCTCTAACGTATTGCAACTGGCGGATGTCATAACCGCGTCGGACACCGTCTTGGTTCATCATGTTAAGCACAATCTCACCTGCGCCGCGTTGCTGAACCTCATCAACCCAGTCTAGCGTATGCCACGCTGTTGCGCGGGTTCGGGTTTCATCTCCGGTGAACTGATAGACCTGATAGCTGTTGCTGGCTTCGTCGTACCAAGTATCAATACCAACCACAATACACTGTACGCCAAAGCGATCAGCCAGCCGTGTAATCAGCGTTGGGTCAGCCAGTGCCGGTGAGTTGATTGAAATCTTATCGGCTCCGAAAGCCAGAATCTGTGCGGCATCTTCCGCTGTGCGAATTCCGCCGGCAACACTAAAAGGAATATCGATCACTTCTGCGACTTTGGACACCCAGCTTTTATCAACGGTACGCCCGTCAGAAGAGGCGGTGATATCGTAGAATACCAGTTCATCAGCTCCCTCTTCGGCATAGCGCTGTGCTAGCGGGACAATATCGCCAATAATTTCGTGGTTGCGAAACTGCACGCCTTTGACCACTTGCCCATTGCGCACATCCAAACAGGGGATTATCCGTTTTGCCAGCATGCAATCGCCTCCTCAGTGTTGAATTTTCCTTCGAGTAAAGCGCGCCCGACAATCACACCGGCCACACCGCTACCGCGTAGGGCTCGAATATCAGCTAGCGATCCGATTCCGCCGGAAGATTGAAATGCGATGTACGGAAAACGCGCTGCCAGTTCACGGTACAGGCGTACGTTTGACCCTGACAGCGTGCCATCGCGTGAAATATCGGTGCATAACACGTGTTTAAGGCCGACGGTTTGGTACTCTTCGAGCAAGGTTTCAATGGCAATGCCGGAGTCTTGTTGCCAGCCGCTGACGGCAACGCGTTTGACCTCATCACTGCCGATACGCACATCAAGTGCCAGTACCAGCCGTTCAGGGCCGAACAGTGAGAACCAACGTTTTACTTCAGTGACATTGCGTACAGCGGTTGAACCAATGACAACGCGTGCCGCACCTGCTGCCAGTAAATCGGCAACATCCTGTTCAGTGCGGATACCGCCGCCAATTTGCACATTGGCGGGTGTTTCAGCAATCAGTTTGGCAATTAATGTCAGTTGGCGCTGACTGGTGTCTTTTGCGCCGGTTAAATCAACCAGATGCAGCCATTGTGCTCCTGCTTGCTGATAGGTTTGCAGACGCTCTGTGGGGTCGGCGTGGTATTCGGTTTTGTGATCATAGTCACCCTGTAGCAGGCGCACGACTT
>NZ_JBOFRH010000585.1:0-6768 GCF_051650925.1 Plesiomonas sp. | reverse complement strand
CCTTCGCGTAGCTCGCTCTCATTTTCGGTGTAATGTAAAATACAGCCATTATCGCCGCGGCCAACAATCGTACCGTAGGCAGGAAAGCGTGCGCCGCTACGGTTAAATTCGTGGTGAATTTCAGCTTCTAGATGATATTCAAACAACCCCGGACGCGCACACTGCATCGCCCGGCAATGCCCACGGGCTGATATCTCAGCCGCCGTTCGCATCAGTGCAATTTCAGCCTCTGATTTAAACAGACGCATTTCATGCACCAGTGGCCGCCAGTCATACTGGGTATTAATCGGCTGTAACCCCTGACGAAATCCGTTACGCAGTGCAGCCAATGTACGGCTGACCGCAAGATCAGCATAGGTATATTCACCTTCAGCATGGTACAGCGCTGACAGCCCGGTGAGCAAAGTCGGTAATGTCTGCTCAAGCGTGTCATAGCTAAAGGCTTCATCAACAGCCAGCGTTTCCAGTGCCGGTTGCTGCCCCAGACGGCGGCCATGCCAGATCTCTGCCAGCTTATCGTTAACGCGATTAAACAGTATTGTCTGTGTTTTTTGATCGCGCTTAATCAAAATCAGCGCAGCTTCCGGCTCATTGAAGGTAGTGAAGTACCAAAAATCACTGTTTTGGCGGAAAGGATAATCACTGTCGCGGCTACGGGTGCGCTCTGGTGCGGCAAAAAAAATGGCGGCACTGTTCTCGACCATTTGCGCCAAAAGTGCTTGGCGGCGGCTGACTACCTGCTGAATATCCATCTCATTATCCTTCTGAGCCGTGCGGTAACAGGGTGGTTTCTGCCGCCGGCTGTTTATGATTTATAGGCTGCTTACTGATAGTGATTTAACCGTACGTGCTATCGCGCATCTGTGCGCATGCCCCCACAATCTGGCGGCATGCGCTGTATATTATGATCAATGCAGTGTTGGTTTGCTGTTTTCACCGGCTAATGGCTGCTCGGCAAACGCATTGAAACAGAGCATCGCTGCCATACGAACGTACTCAGCCACCTCTTCGAGTGATTGAGCCAGCTCTTCTTGATCTTCCTCTTCGTCATACCCCAGTTGTGAGATATTAACCAGATCATCAATCACTTCGCCCACTTCATCCGGCGTTTTCTTCAAATCTGGCTGGGCAATACCCAAACCGACCAGAAATTGGCTTACCCATTCAGCCAGTGCATCTACTCTGTCGAAGACTGATTCGTCATCACTTGGCAAAAAGAGATCAAAGCCAAACTCATCATCGTTTAGAGTTTGTTTGATGTTCAGTTGCATAGCTTGAACTTGCTGTAATAGCACGCTTGGATAGGCCTGACCTTCGTTGGTCAGGTCATATAAACTGGCCTTCCAGCTGTCATCTTTTATCCCGCCACACAGAAATCCACTAAGCAATCCGTGCAGTTCGGCGGCGCTAATGGCAATGCCTTGGCTCATCAGGGTTGCACAGAATGTTGGATAATCTGAAATTGCCGTTGTATTCATGTATTAAGATTCCATTTTACGGTATAAAGCGGGAATTGATATTGGTATGCTATCACCAGCCCACGCCTGCGACCAGAACGTGCATGCACCTTTCTCGTGAATATGCGCTCAAAAAGTGCGAGCGAAAAGTTGGTGTGCAGTCATGCATGTATCGGAAACAGGTTATCACGTAAGAAACCAGGCAGGAGCTTGGCATGAGCACAGCAGAACCGGTTGATATTCAAATTCTCGGACGATTAATCCGAGTCAACTGCCCAGAAGAGCAGAAACAGGCGCTTGCGCTTTCCGCAGATGATCTCAATAAGCGGTTGCAAGAGCTAAAACAACGCACTAAAGTAACTAATACAGAGCAGCTAGCACTCATTGTGGCACTGAACATGGTGAATGAGCTTGCTCAAGAGCGTCGCAAGACTCAAGAGTACGCAGCCAGTATGGAACAGCGGATCCGTATGTTGCAAAGTACTATTGAGCAGGCGCTGGTTGAACAGGGACAGTTAACACATACGCGGCACGGAGAGAACGCAAGATTCGAATAATGTGCTTTTTAAATCGGTGATAAACTGGTATAACAGCATTAAGTTCTGAATTACGCGAGCAACGCGTATATATTATGCTGAGTTGTACGTGAAAGCATAATATAAAGAACACTACAAATTTGTCCCTGAGATGTTCGTCAGCGGGTTCGTCCCCTGAGCCGATATTCAATCTCTACAGAGCCTGTCGACTCTGCGACCGGTGAGCATGCTCAGCTTGCTGAGAAGCCTAAAAGTTGCAACGGTAGGCTCACCTTGAACCCCGGGTTCAAGGGCTACCACCCGTAGCGGCATCTTGGGGACATCCACTTCGCTTTTTCTATCCTTATCACAGCTTTGTGTGTTGTCTGTTTTCGGTCAGTCTGATTGGAATATTCAGTGAACACCTTATCTTTATCGTCAAAACAACAACCATCTTCACAACAACAACGCCAGCATTTACGCCAGAAAATTCGTACCCAACGCCAACAACTAAGCCCTGCCCAACAACACATTGCCGCCGAAACACTGGCTTTAAAAGCACTCAAACACCCTTTTTTTCGGGATGCACAGCAGATTGCGCTCTATCTTGCCGTAGACGGGGAGTTAAACACGCTTCCGCTGATTCATGCCTTATGGCAGTGTAATAAACAGGTGTATCTGCCGGTATTGCACCCATTCTCTGCCGGAAATTTGCTTTTTTTGGCCTATAGACCAAATACCAACATGACACTCAACCGTTACAACATTGCCGAACCTCGGCTTGATGTACGAGATCTTATACCGGCATCGGCACTGGATTTGATCTGTACGCCGTTGGTCGCATTTGATGATCGTGGCCACCGCTTAGGGATGGGCGGCGGGTTTTACGATCGAACTCTGGCTGCGTTCATGCCAACCAAAATGGTGGTATCCCCCCCAAAAGTACCGCAGATTATCGGGCTGGCACATGATTGTCAGCGGGTAAATGCGGTTCCGCAAGAGGCGTGGGATATTCCGTTGCCTGCCATACTCACGCCACAACAGCAGTGGTTCTGGTGAGTTCACCCGCAAATTTCACGCAATGACACAAATAGCAAAACCCCGTTACATAATTACTGCAACAATCGCGTTCAATCACTAAACGCAAAATTCACACCGTAAGGTTGTTGCATGAAACTTCTCCATCTTCTCTCGAGCATCACTCTGCTGCTGTTATTGCAAGGTTGTGATCAGGCTCTCCCCGTGTCTGAGCTGCCGGTATCGCGCCCTGTAAAATTGTTTTCCCTTGAAAATACACAGCTCTTAAACGCGGTTGTTCCCGGCCGTTTAGAAGCCAATCAGCGCGCAGAGTTAGCCTTTGATGTTGCTGGCCGTTTAACCACATTACCGGCCACCGAAGGTCAGCGGGTGACAAAAAATCAGCTTCTAGCACAGCTTAACGATACCGATTTTCGCAGTAAATTGCGTAGCGCCGAGGCTGAATATCAGCGGGCTAATGCAGATTATCAGCGTGGAAAGACGCTGTTTGAGAATAAAAAAGCCATTTCACAAGCGGAGTTAGAGAAACTGCGGGCACAAGCGGCAGTAACCAAAGCCACATTAGAACAAGCCCGTAAAGCGGTCAGTGATACCCGTTTGCTTGCGCCTTTTGATGGCGTGGTCAGTAAAGTGCTGGTAAATAACCACGAAAATATCAATGCCAAACAAGCGGTTGTGATCATGCAAGATCTACAATCTTTTGAGATCCGCCTGCAAATCACCGAAAAGCAATTGCTCAGTTCCGAACGCCAAATGAATACGCTGTATGCCACCGTTTCCGGTATACCCAACCGCGAATTTGCACTGAAATTTAAAACTATTGCTACCGAACCGGATGCGGTTACCGGCACGTATGAGGCGGTGCTGACCATGCCCGCACCGGATGACTTGCCGTTATTACCGGGCATGACAGTCTCTGTTTCTGCGCGAACTGCCACATCAGCATCCTCAGACACGCTGCATGTTCCTGCAGTAGCCGTGCTACAAGAGAGCGGTTCAACGCAACATTATGTCTGGCGTTATAACGCACAGCTCAAACAGGCACAAAAAACGGCTGTCGAGTTGGGTGCACTGCAAGGCGAGTATGTTGTGATTAACAAAGGCCTGCAGCCAAATGATCAGATCATTGTGGCCGGTATTCACGCCGTACGTGATGGTATGCCTGTACACCCGCTGCAATAAGAGGTTGTGATGAATCTGGTTCGATTTTTCCTTGAAAAAAGAACAGTCAGCTGGCTGCTGGTTCTTTTTATTCTGCTGGCCGGTTACGGCAGCTTCCAAAAACTGGGGCGTTTTGAAGACCCCGAGTTTACGATTCGGGTCGCAGCAATCAGCACCCCCTACCCTGGCGCGAGCGCGGAACAGGTAGCCGAGCACGTTACCGATAAGATAGAGGCAGCCTTACAGCAATTGCCGGAGGTGGATGAGATCCGCTCTAACTCATACCGCGGTCTATCCAGTATTCAGTTTGAAGCGCGTGTCGAGTTCGATAAACAGAGCCTGCAACAGGTGTGGGATAAACTGCGCCGTAAAATGCAGGAGGTTGAGCGCGAATTACCGGCTGGAGCAGGGCCTATCATCATTAATGATGATTTTGGTGATGTGTACGGGCTATTTTATGCCCTGACCGGTGAAGGATACTCATTTGCCGAGCTAAAACTCACAGCAGATATGTTGCGTAAAGAGCTGGCGCTGGTCTCAGGTGTCGCGAAAGTGGCGCTCTGGGGCGAACAAAACCAGCAGGTGTATCTTGAGATCCCGACCAGTAAGCTGGCGAATCTTGGTTTACAGGCAAGCCAAATCCACCAACAGCTACAAAATGCGATTACACTTGCCCCGACCGCTACGCTAGATGTCGCCAATGAGCGCCTAGCGCTCGGCCCGATGAATAATATTACTGAGATCAATGCACTAAACGAGCTGTTAATCAGTGATGGCCAAGGCCGCACTTTCCGCCTTGGTGATATTGGCCATGTCTCGCTTGGTTATCAAGAGCCAAGCAGTGCCCAACTCTACTTTGACGGTCAACCAGCCATTGGGCTGGGTGTTAGCAATATTTCCGGCGGAAACATTGTTGAAATGGGCCGCAATGTCAGCGCACGGCTGGCAGATCTGCAATCGCGAATCCCGGTCGGGATGTCGCTACAGGTTATATCCCATCAGGGTGAAACCGTTGATGCGTCAATCAGTGATTTTGTTGATAATCTGATTGCGGCTGTTGCCATTGTGGTTGTTACCCTGCTGATTTTTATGGGGATGCGTTCAGGTCTACTGATTGGTTTTGTATTGCTGCTGACCGTTGCCGCAACGCTTATCATCATGCAGATTGACGGCATTGATATGCAGCGTATCTCACTTGGCGCACTGATCATTGCACTCGGTATGCTGGTTGATAACGCCATTGTGGTTACCGAAGGTATTTTAATCCGTACCCAAAAAGGCGAAGATCCCAAAGAGGCGGCACTGGCCATTGTAAAACAGACCATCTGGCCACTGCTCGGTGGTACCGTCGTCGGTATTATGGCTTTCAGTGCGATCGGTTTATCGCCGGATAATACCGGTGAATATGCCGGCAGCCTATTTTGGGTCATCATGTACTCAATGCTACTTAGCTGGTTATTGGCCGTTACCTTAACTCCGCTATTTTGCGTACAACTATTTCGGGCGGCAAAAACCAATCAGGAAGTGGCTGTCGGTAAGTTTTTGCGCGGTTATCAGTCGGTTCTAGCTGCCTGCATTCGCCTGCGCTGGCCAACATTGATAGCCTGTGTTGTGATGCTCGTGCTGGCAGTGATCGGCATGAAATTTGTGCCACCGGGCTTTTTTCCGGCCTCAACGCGCGCACAGTTTGTGGTTGATTACTGGTTGCCACAAGGCACACGTATTGAGCGCACCAATCAGGAAGTACGTGAAATTGATGCCTTTGTCCGCAGTCTGCCGGAAGTTAAAAGCACCACAACATTAGTCGGCTCAGGAGGGTTGCGCTTTATGCTGGTCTATGGCGCAGAAGAGCCGAACAGCAGCTATGCGCAACTGTTGGTGGATGTAGAAGACTGGAAAGTGATTGATTCACTGATGCCAAAAATCCGCGCGCACATTGAACAACACTACCCAGATGCCATGCCAAAAGTGTGGAAATTCCAACTCGGCCCAGGCGGTGGATCAAAAATTGAAGCCAAGTTCAGCGGCCCTGATACCAAAATATTACGCCAGTTAGCCGAACAAGCGCGGCAAATTTATCTCGATGATGGCGGCATGACAGCCATTAAAGATGACTGGCGGCAACCAGTAAAAGTCGTACAACCTATTTGGGATGAAGCCAAAGCCAGACAAAGCGGCTTTAATGCCAGCGATCTGGATCGCGCCATCAGCCAGTATTTTAATGGTAATCGTATCGGCCAATATCAACATGGCGACGATCTGCTACCGGTCATTGCCCGTCCACCGGCCAGTGAGCGTGAACAGATTGAAGCTCTGTACAATGTGCGTATACAGCCAGAAGGCAGCCGCGAAACGCTCGCCTTAAGCCAGTTTATTGTGCGCCTCGATCCGGTGTGGGAAAACGCGATTGTCCGGCGGGTTGATCGTTTCCCGACCATCAAAGTACAAGGCGATCCGGCAACTGAACTGACCGGCGTTGTATTTCAGCGCGTAAAAACTGCTGTAGAAGCCATTCCGCTACCACCGGGTTACAGCTTAAGCTGGGGGGGAGAGTTTGGTGATTCATCAGAAGCCAATGCCGGCATCATGCAGATACT
>NZ_JBOFRH010000584.1:0-1387 GCF_051650925.1 Plesiomonas sp. | reverse complement strand
CCTCACAGACGTGTAAACGAGAGTGTCTAAAAAAAATTACGCATCTTGCAAAACACAATAATTCATACAGAGGTTAACGTGTCGATCACTGAATCACTCAAACAACCCAAATCGTTTTATCTCATATTTTCGGTCGAATTGTGGGAGCGTTTCGGTTTTTACGGGCTACAGGGCATTCTTGCTGTTTACTTAGTTCAAGAGCTAAAGCTGACTGAAACCCACTCATTTGCACTGTTTTCCTCTTTTATCGCTCTGGTTTACGGTCTGGTTGCTGTTGGTGGCTGGTTGGGGGATAAGATCCTCGGCACAAAACGCCTGATTATTCTGGGTGCAATCACTCTGATGGTCGGTTACGCCATGATTGCCTTCTCAACAACCCACATTACGTGGATTTACCTTGGCATGGGAACCATTGCGGTCGGTAACGGGCTATTTAAAGCCAACCCCTCTTCGCTGCTTTCCAAATGCTATGATAAGGATGATCCCCGGCTTGATGGCGCATTTACGCTGTATTATATGTCCATCAATATCGGTTCATTTATCTCTATGCTCGCTACGCCGTATCTGGCCAACCGTTATGGCTGGAATGTTGCGTTTTCGCTCAGTGTGATAGGCCTATTAATCACCATTATTAACTTTTTAATGATGAAAGGCTGGGTGAAAGAGTATGGTTCAAAACCCGATTTTAAACCGGTTGATCGCCGTAACCTCTTGCTGGTGATCATTGGTACTGTTGTCGCTTCATTGCTATCAAGCTGGGTTTTGGAACATATTCTGATTGCTCATATTGCGCTGGCACTGGTCTCTATCGGTATTGTGTTTATTTTTATCCGTGAGACTTTTGCGCTGAAAAACACTGCCCGCCGTAAAATGATCGTGGCTTTTGTACTGATGCTCGAAGCGGTAATCTTCTTTGTGTTGTACAGCCAGATGCCGTTATCGCTCAATTTCTTTGCCATTCACAACACGGTACACAGCCTGTTTGGTATTAATGTTGAACCTGAGCAGTTCCAATCACTTAACCCGTTTTGGATTATGGTTGCCAGCCCTGTTTTGGCAATTATTTATCACCGTATGGGTGATAAACTACCGATGCCGCATAAATTTGCCATCGGCATGGTGCTCTGCTCTGGTGCATTTTTGATTTTGTATCTCAGCACCCGCTATGCCAACGCAGCAGGGTTAGTTTCAGCTAACTGGCTGATTTTAAGTTATTTCCTGCAAAGTGTGGGGGAGCTGCTAATTTCAGGGTTAGGTCTTGCCATGGTTGCTCAGCTTGTACCACAGCGTTTGATGGGTTTTATCATGGGTGCATGGTTCTTAACGTCTGCCGGCGCATCTGTTATTGCCGGTTATGTGGCCAGTTTAACGGCAACACCGGGTGATG
>NZ_JBOFRH010000583.1:0-26958 GCF_051650925.1 Plesiomonas sp. | reverse complement strand
AATATCCAGTGGCAAGATGCACACGCTTGAACTGCACAGTGATGTTGCATTAACGGTCGGCCAGCAGGTTGATATCGGGATCTCTGAAACCAGTTTAGTTAGATCTGCCTTTACGCTCTATTTTATCCCGTTATTGGGGCTAGTGTTAAGCACCTTAATAGCGAGCCACTATCTGACACAAGAGTGGGCCATTATGCTGATGGCTGCGTTGGGTACGGGAGGGGGGTTTTTAGTCGCCCGTAATATGGCCCAGCGTGCCAGCCAGCAAAAAGCGTATCAGCCCATTATTTTGCCTGCAGAAGGGCAGCTTAATGCGGCAACCGGTGAATATCAGCAAATAGAGCTTCATCATACCGCTGCGGTAAATGTCATTACAGTAAATACTGTTCAGGGAAATGAAAACACAGGTCAAAAGGCGTTGTTATCGTCATCAAAATCTGACGCTGAGTGATTAATAGGGCGGTAAGCCTGATGATATTGATATGATAATTAAACCCGTACAGCGTATTTTGGCTGTAATAAATACCGCTAATCCGTAAAGTGAGTGCCTGCAAGGATAGCGAGTAACCGGCGATTCAGGTAGAATCCACCCACTTAAATCATTAACACTGATTCTGCTTTGATTCCTAGCAAAGGTCGCGCAAATTCTGATGAAGCATATTCGTAACTTTTCCATCATAGCCCACATTGACCACGGTAAGTCGACACTGTCTGACCGGATCATCCAAATTTGTGGCGGTTTATCTGATCGCGAAATGGCAGCCCAAGTTCTGGACTCTATGGATTTGGAACGTGAGCGCGGTATCACCATTAAAGCGCAAAGCGTTACGCTAGATTATACCGCCCCTGATGGTCAGGTTTATCAGTTAAACTTTATCGATACTCCAGGCCATGTTGACTTCTCGTATGAAGTATCCCGCTCACTGGCGGCCTGTGAAGGTGCGCTGCTGGTGGTTGATGCTGGCCAAGGCGTTGAGGCACAAACACTGGCAAACTGTTACACCGCGCTGGATATGAATCTGGAAGTGGTGCCAGTATTGAACAAAATTGACCTTCCTGCCGCAGAGCCTGAGCGTGTGGCCGAAGAGATTGAAGATATCGTAGGTATTGATGCTACCGATGCGGTGCGCTGTTCAGCGAAGACCGGTGTGGGTGTGCCTGAAGTGCTGCAACGGTTGGTTGAGTCTATTCCAGCCCCAGAAGGTGACCCTGAAGCGCCGTTACAAGCCCTGATCATTGATTCATGGTTTGATAACTACTTAGGTGTTGTCTCTTTGGTTCGTATCAAAAACGGCAGCCTGCGTAAAAACGACAAAATTAAAGTGATGAGCACCGGCCAGACTTGGGGTGTTGATCGTTTGGGTATTTTTACCCCGAAGCAGCTTGATCGTACAGAACTTAACTGTGGCGAAGTGGGCTGGGTTGTTTGCGGTATTAAAGATATTCTGGGCGCTCCAGTGGGCGATACCCTGACTCTGGCGCGTAACCCAGCAGACAAAGCATTACCGGGCTTTAAGAAAGTAAAACCACAGGTTTATGCCGGTCTGTTCCCTATCAGCTCTGATGATTATGAAGCATTTCGTGATGCGCTAGGTAAACTAAGCCTGAACGATGCCTCACTGTTTTATGAGCCAGAAAGTTCTACAGCGCTGGGTTTTGGTTTCCGTTGCGGCTTCTTAGGCTTGCTGCATATGGAGATCATTCAAGAGCGTTTAGAGCGTGAATATGATCTTGACTTGATCACCACCGCACCAACAGTAGTGTATGAAGTTGCTGTTACAAGTGGTGATATTGTCTATGTTGACAGCCCATCAAAATTACCACCACTGAATAATATTGATGAGATCCGTGAGCCAATCGCAGAGTGTCATATGCTATTGCCACAGGCTTATTTGGGTAATGTGATCACACTGTGTATCGAAAAGCGCGGTGTACAGACCAACATGGTTTATCACGGTAACCAAGTGGCGCTGACCTATGAAATTCCGATGGGTGAAGTGGTTCTTGATTTCTTTGACCGACTGAAATCAACTTCGCGCGGTTATGCCTCACTGGATTACAGCTTTAAGCGTTTCCAAGCCGCTGACATGGTGCGTGTTGATATTATGGTTAACGGCGAGCGTGTTGATGCGCTGGCAATTATTACTCACCGTGATAATGCCCAAGGTCGTGGCCGTGATGTGGTTGAGAAAATGAAAGAGCTGATCCCACGTCAGCAATTTGATATCGCAATTCAAGCGGCTATCGGTAACCAAATTATTGCCCGTGCCACCGTCAAGCAGTTACGTAAAAACGTACTGGCAAAATGTTATGGTGGTGATGTGAGCCGTAAGAAAAAGCTGCTACAGAAGCAGAAAGACGGTAAAAAACGTATGAAGCAGGTCGGTAATGTCGAGCTGCCACAAGAAGCGTTCTTGGCCATTTTGCATGTCGGCAAAGATTAATTTTCGACAAATATTGATTTAAGGAGCAAGCATGGCTAATACCTTCGCGCTGATTTTGGTGCTGGTTACTCTGTTCACCGGAATTATCTGGTGTTTAGATAAACTGGTTTGGGCACCTAAGCGTAATGCCAAAAAAGAGGACGTACGTGCGAAGGCTGGCGGCAGTATTGATGAGGCAACCTTAAACAAGGTTGCTCCACAGCCAAGTTGGGTTGAGACTTCTGTCTCTATCTTTCCGGTTATTGCCGTTGTATTGGTCGTGCGCTCTTTCATCTATGAGCCATTTCAGATCCCTTCTGGCTCTATGATGCCTACGTTACTGGTAGGTGATTTTATCCTTGTGGAAAAATTTGCCTACGGTATCAAAGACCCGATCTTCCAAAAAACGTTGATTAAAACCGGTGAACCTAAGCGCGGTGATATTGCGGTATTTAAATATCCAGAAGATCCGAGCTTAGATTACATCAAGCGCGTTGTTGGATTACCGGGAGACACAATTGTTTATCAAGATAAACAATTGTTCATTAAGCCCGCCTGTCCTACAGGAAAAGAGTGTCAGCCACTGACCAAACTGGAGTACAGCAATGTACATCCGAGCCCATTTTATCAGGGTAATGCTCAGTTAATTGAAGCAACCGAGCAGTTAGGTACTGTGGGGCATAACATTCTTATTAATCCTTATATGCCAGAAGCTACTGCCTATTATTACACTCAAACCGGAAAACCGGTGGGTGAGTGGGTTGTTCCTGAAGGTGAATATTTTGTCATGGGTGATAACCGTGACAACAGTAAGGACAGTCGTTTCTGGGGCTTTGTCCCGAACGCCAATTTAGTCGGTAAAGCCGTTGCTATCTGGATGAGTTTTGATAAAGAACCCGGAGAGTGGCCAACAGGTGTTCGCCTGAACCGAATTGGCGCAATTCATTAATCGGTTATGTAGTTGATGAATGCATCATTAAATACTTTACAGCGTAAGCTGGGTTACACCTTTACGAATCAAGAATTACTTCATCTGGCACTGACTCACCGCAGTGCCAGCGGTAAACACAATGAGCGTTTAGAGTTCCTCGGTGACTCTATCCTCAGTTTTGTGGTTGCTGATGCGCTGTATCATCAATTTCCTAAAGTTGATGAGGGCGATATGAGCCGCATGCGTGCTGCATTGGTCCGTGGAAATACACTGGCTGAACTTGCCCGTGAATTTGAACTGGGTGACTATTTGCGTCTTGGCCCCGGAGAGCTTAAAAGTGGCGGGTTTCGTCGGGAATCTATCCTGTCTGATACCGTTGAAGCTATCATTGGTGCGGTCTATTTAGACACGGGTTTAGAGTCGGTTCGTCAGTTGATCTTGCAGTGGTATCAGCAGCGCTTGGAAGAGATTTGCCCAGGTGATCGGCAAAAGGATCCTAAAACACGCTTGCAAGAGTATCTGCAAGGCCGTCGTTTACCGTTGCCGGTTTACCATGTTATGCAGGTGCGCGGTGAAGCGCATGATCAAGAATTCACGATTCATTGCAGCGTAGAAGGCATGGCTCAACCCGTTATCGGTGTGGGTTCAAGCCGCCGTAAAGCTGAACAAGCTGCCGCTGATCAAGCACTTACATTGTTGGAGCTGGTATGACCGAAGCTGAAAAAACACATTGTGGCTTTATTGCCATTGTCGGTCGCCCAAATGTCGGGAAATCAACCTTACTGAACCAGTTACTGGGGCAGAAAATTTCGATTACCTCACGTAAGGCTCAGACTACGCGCCACCGTATTGTCGGTATTGATACTCAAGGGGCTTATCAGGCTATTTATGTCGATACTCCGGGTTTGCATATCGAAGAGAAGCGCGCGATTAACCGCTTGATGAATAAGGCTGCCACCAGTTCTATTGGTGATGTAGAGCTGATCATTTTTGTGGTGGAAGGCACGAACTGGAATGAAGATGACGACATGGTGCTGGGTAAACTGCGTCATGCCCGTTGTCCGGTCATTCTGGCGATCAACAAAGTTGATTGCATCAAGCAAAAAGATATTTTGCTGCCACATATTCAGGCACTAGCAGAGAAGTTTAACTTCCTGAATGTTGTGCCTATTTCGGCTGAAACCGGTGCGGGCGTTGATGAAATTGCCCGTATTGTGCACGATAAACTGCCAGAAGGTACACATCACTTTCCGGAAGATTATGTCACTGACCGTTCACAGCGGTTTATGGCCTCAGAGATTATCCGTGAAAAGCTGATGCGCTTTATGGGTGAAGAGCTGCCGTACTCCGTTACCGTAGAGATTGAGCGTTTTGTAGCCACCGAAATGGGTACTTACGATATCAATGCGGCAATTTTGGTTGAACGTGAAGGCCAGAAGAAGATGGTGATTGGCGCGAAAGGTAGCAAGATCAAGGTGATCGGTACTGAAGCGCGTCGTGACATGGAATCTATGTTCGATACCAAAGTGCATCTGGAGCTGTGGGTTAAAGTAAAATCAGGTTGGGCGGATGACGAGCGTGCTTTGCGCAGCCTCGGTTATACGGACGATCTGTAATTGTACAAGGATACTTTCTGATGGATGGGTGGCAGCGTGGCTTTGTACTTCACGCTCGCCCTTACAGTGAAACCAGCCTGATGCTGGATGTCTTCACTGAAGATCAGGGGCGAATGCGAATACTTGCTAAAGGTGCACGCAGTCGTCGTTCCAATTTAAAGGGCTGTTTACAGCCCTTTACTCCCTTACTGCTCCGCTGGAGTGGGCGTGGAGAAGTCAAAACATTGCGCAGTGCAGAGCCTGCTGCATTAGCCTTGCCTTTTAGCCGTATTGGTTTATACAGTGCGCTGTATGTCAATGAGCTGGTTACCCGTGTTCTTGAGCCACAAACGGCTTACTCTTCTGTTTTTCTTGACTATCTCACCTGCCTGCGTGAGCTGGCACAATATCCGAATAATCCAGAACCGGCTCTACGCCGTTTTGAATTGGCATTGTTACAGGCGCTTGGCTATGGGATTGACTTTGTCCATTGTGCAGGCAGTGGATTACCGGTTGATGGGCAGATGACATATCGTTACCGTGAAGAGAAAGGGTTTATTGCATCACTCATTGTTGATCAACTCAGTTTTAGCGGTCAGCATCTGTATGCACTGGCAGCACGCCAGTTTGATACATCGGATCAACTGAAAGCGGCAAAGCGCTTTACGCGTTTAGCATTAAAGCCGTATCTTGGTGGTAAGCCATTAAAAAGTCGGGAGCTTTTCCGCCATTTTGCCAAGGAGTCGAAACATGTCTAAGTTACTGCTCGGTGTTAACATTGATCATATCGCGACAATTCGTAATGCTCGTGGGACAATTTACCCTGATCCAGTGAATGCAGCATTTGTTGCGGAGCAGGCCGGTGCTGACGGTATTACCGTACATTTGCGTGAAGATCGCCGCCATATTACTGATCGCGATGTGAAAATCTTACGGCAAACCCTGCAAACGCGGATGAATCTGGAGATGGCTGTCACCGAGGAGATGCTGGCGATTGCCTGTGAGGTGCAACCACACTTTTGCTGCTTAGTGCCAGAAAAGCGCGAAGAGGTGACAACCGAAGGTGGGTTGGATGTTGCTGGTCAGCTAAGTAAAATGACTGACGCAGTGGCACGTTTAACTGCGGCACAGATTAAAGTCTCACTGTTTATTGACCCTGATATGGCGCAAATTGATGCTGCTGTTGCAGTCGGTGCACCATTTATTGAATTACATACCGGTGCGTATGCTGATGCGCCAACCGAGGCTGCACAACAACTGGAGTTGGCCCGTATTGCAGCAGCGGCAGAATATGCTGCTGGGCGTGGGCTGACGGTCAATGCCGGACATGGCCTGACATACCACAATGTAGCTGCGATCGCGGCCTTACCTGAGATGTATGAGCTAAATATCGGCCATGCAATTATTGGTCGTGCGGTGATTGATGGGCTGAAGAATGCAGTTTCCGATATGAAGCAGTTGATGCAGGCTGCGCGTGCATAATGGCGGTTTGCGGTTTAGGCACAGACATTGTTGAAATCGCGCGTATTGATGCGGTGGTTAATCGTAGCGGTGAACGGCTGGCACAGCGAATTTTGACACCCTACGAGCTGACCTTGTATCAGGCCAGTACGCAGCCAGTACGCTTTTTAGCCAAGCGTTTTGCAGTAAAAGAGGCGGCAGCCAAGGCGCTGGGTACCGGATTTCGTGGTGGTATTGCGTTTAATCAGATAGAGGTGCGCACTGATCCATTGGGCAAACCCTGTCTGTATTGGTATGCGGATGCGGATAAGCAGCGAGCTTTGCTGGGAGCTGTAAATTCATATGTGACCATTGCCGATGAGAAGTATTATGCTGTGGCAACGGTACTTCTTGAACGGTAATGTTGGCAGTGACTCAGCAAGCATAGCGGCTAAAAAAGAGAAGGTGAGCATGATAGCTCACCTTTTTTTATTCGTATCTTAGTCAGATTTTTTTGCAACAGTGTTTATATCACCTGCGCTTATGTGACCTGATGTGGAATAAAACGTAAAGACTCATGCCTAACGTTCTCTATCTCATCGAGTAATTCGAGCCATTCTGGTTCTAATTCTGTTGCCGACGTTCCCTGACGTAATAGCTGTTCAAGCTGACGACAGAGGTTTTTTAGGCGTGGTACTCCGCTGTAACTGCAACTACCGTGCAGCGTATGAATTTTGGCAAGGATCTCGGGCTCATCCTGTTCATTGAGTACATTGTGTACCCGTTGCTCAATTTCGGTCAGGAAGGTGAGGAGCATTTCCAGCAATTCAATGGCTAAATCTTCTTTACCTGCGGCTTGCTGTAACGCTAATGCCCAGTCAAGGCTGCTGTTTTCACTGGCATTGCCTGCAATCACGGTTTTTACTGTCTCAGTTGTTTCCGCTGCATTTACAGTTTCAACTGTAAGTACCGTTGCGACAGTATTGGTAATATCGCGAACTACCGTGTTTTGCGCCGATATTACATCTGCCTTGCTGATTAATATTGGTGCCGAATTGACTGGGTATGGTTTTGCAGGGCATGGTAATGCCGCGGTTGACACGGTTATCGGCAGATTGCAGCCGGTATGCAGAGCCATAATCCGCTGTAACATACTCTCATCAATCGGCTTGGTCAGATAATCATCCATGCCTGCTGCAATCAGCCGCTCGCGCTCGCCACTCATGGCGTGTGCGGTCACGGCAACAATCGGAGTGTCCTGATTATTGGCTTGCTGGTGAATTAGCTCGCTGGCCCTGATACCATCCATCTCGGGCATCTGAATATCCATTAGGATAATATCAAACCGTTGGCGCGAGGCTTGCTCTACGGCATCAAGCCCGTTGTTGCACAGGTAAACGTGTTCGACCATCTCTTGTAACAGTGTGCCGATAAGTTTCAGGTTGGCTGGGTTATCATCAACTGCCATCACATGCAGCGGTAATTTGGCCGGTGACCATGCAGGGTTTGGTAAGGCGGTGGTATGGCCATCTTGTAAGGTATTAAACAACCGTGCGCGTGGTAGAGGTTTGGTTAAGCACGCCTCTGCTCCGGCTTGGATGAGTGCATCGGCAATGTTCAGATCTTTACTCGGCAGACCAACAATTACGCGTCGGGTATAGCGGCGCGCCTGTTTAATCTGCTGTGACATCTCGGCCACATCTGGTGTGAGTGTGGCAGCAAAACAGAGCAACAAAATATCGGTCTGAGTGGTAGTCAACTCCGCCAGCGTGGTGGCGCAGTGGAGTACAACCGGTTGTTGTTCAAACATGCTCATCACTGCACTGGCTGCTTGTTCGTTCGGTTCAATCAGGCTGATGTGTTGTCCGGTTAGCGAGAGCAGTTTTGGTACATCGTTGTGAATGCCGTCGGTCAGCGCCAGTGGTACGGTAAACCAAAAACTAGAGCCTTTATGCAGGCGGCTTTGAAAGCCAATTTCACCGCCCATCTCTTTAACCAATTTTTGGGTGATAACCAACCCTAAACCAGTACCCCCATAACGGCGGGAAATACTGGCATCTGCTTGACGGAAGGCCTGAAACAGCTGTGCTTGCTGACGTTCAGAAATACCGATACCGGTATCTTTAATCTGTAAAAGAAGTTCAATTCCGCCCGGTGTACGGCTGCGCAGTTCAATTAAAATATCGATATTACCGTGTTCGGTAAATTTAATGGCGTTACCAATAAGGTTGGTCAGGATTTGCTGTATCCGTAAGGGATCACCGACCACATATTCAGGCACATCTTGGCTGAGAGTCAGTGTCAGCTCGATACCTTTATCGTGAGCATTTGGGGCAAGCAGTAGCATGACTTCATCAATCGTATCGTGTACCCCGAACGGGATCTGCTCTAACACCAGTTTTCCGGCTTCGAGTTTTGAGAAGTCTAAAATATCATTGATGATAGTCAGCAGATTATTGGCCGAGCGTTCAATGGTTTGTAGATAGTCAATCTGGCTGGTACTGAGGCGGGTTTTTAGCATCTGGCGAGTAAAGCCGATAACGCCGTTGAGCGGAGTACGCAGCTCGTGTGACATATTGGCTAAAAATTCGGATTTAATACGCGCAGCTTCTTGTGCTCGTTTTTTCGCCAGATCAAGCTCGACGTTCTGGATCTCCATCTGTTCGAGCGTTTCCCGCAAATCAGAGGTGGCCTGATCAATGCTTTGTTGCATCTCTTCATGGTATACAGTCAGCGATACGGCCATCGAGTTAATGCCATTTTTCAGCATATTTAACTCACCGAGCATATTACCCGCAACCCGACTATCAAGCTGCCCGCGGCGAATTTGATCCACGGTGTGTACCATATGGGTGATAGGCACAGTCACCACGCGCATCAGGCGGTAAGAGAATACACCCGCAATAATCATGCCGATAGCCAACATTCCCAATGATGCGGCTATCTCTTGATACTGTTGCAGCTCCATCGGCCTGACATCGAGCTCTACGGCAATATAGCCCAGTGGTGGGCTACCTTCAGGGTTGTTCAGTAGCAGCTCAGGCAGTGAGTTTTCTGCAAAGATGGGGGTGCGGATCACCAGCAGTTGATCTTGCCGTGTTACCATCACTTGAGTGGGCAGTTTGCTCTGCTCATCAAGTTGCAGAACTGAGAAGTTGCGGTGAAAATTAGAGGTCACAAATAAACGGTTATCGGCATCGAATACCGCAATAGAACGCACTATATTTGAATGGCGACGGTGCAGTAAATTGATCAGCTGCTTTACCGACTCCCGGTTTCTG
Source organism: Plesiomonas sp. (assembly GCF_051650925.1). Taxonomy (NCBI): domain Bacteria; kingdom Pseudomonadati; phylum Pseudomonadota; class Gammaproteobacteria; order Enterobacterales; family Enterobacteriaceae; genus Plesiomonas; species Plesiomonas sp. The sequence continues at coordinate 17,288 of NZ_JBOFRH010000583.1, read as the reverse complement.
AACGTCATGGCATATTCAGTGGCCACAGATAAAGGCTCGATAATCGAAATACCTTCATCAATCAGTTGCTGATCGAGATCGCGGTAACGATTGACGACAAAAAAAGTGCTGAGCAACAACCCAATTATCAGGGTTGGTGCCAGTGTCATGGTGATTACTCGTGCGCGTAGGCCGTAATTGGTCATCAGTCGTTATCTGTGGGAGAATTGCCGATTATTCGCATAATTTACCTGATTATGGCTAGATATTCATGGTGCAATTTTATACTCCAGTAAAAAAACGGGCTTCTGTCGTACAAACTGCCGAAGTTGAGATCCTTTCTCTTGATTATCAAGGGCAAGGTGTTGCGCGTTGGCAAGGAAAAACGCTGTTTGTGACCGGTGCTCTGCCCGGTGAAAAAGTACTTGTGCGGGTTTATGAAGATAAGCGCCAGTATGCGAAAGCAAGCACGCAAAAAGTGTTACACGCTTCTGAGGCGCGGGTCAAACCGGTGTGCCCACATTATGCGCTGTGTGGCGGCTGTCAGATGCAACATATCGAATATGCATTGCAAACTGAGAGTAAGCAAAATGCGTTTTTGCGCTTAATGACCCGTGATATCGCTACTCCCGCCACTGTATCTGCGCCGTTATGTGGTGATGCGTATGGTTATCGCCGCCGTGCAAGGTTGAGTCTGCTAGCCGATAAAAAGACCCGTGAGCTCACGTTGGGTTTTCGGCGCGCGAATGCAAAAACACTGGTTGATATTCAGCAGTGTCCGGTACTACAGCCGCAGCTCTCTGCACTTATCCCGCCATTAAAACAGTGTTTACAAGCGCTGAAAGGGGTTATTTCGCTGGGCCATATTGAGCTGGTAGGGGCTGACAATGGGAATGCTCTGGTGGTGCGCCATGTAAAACCATTATCAGAGTCTGATCAGGCGATATTGATTGAATTTGCAAAGGCACATCAACTGAGTCTGTTTTCTGCCCCTGATAGTGAACAAGTTATCTGTTTAGCCGGCCAGTGGCCAACTTATCAGGTAAAGGGTTTGACGCTGCAATTTTCACCGCGTGACTTTATTCAGGTGAATGCTGATGTAAACCAAAAAATGATCACGCAGGCATTAACGTGGCTGGCGTTATCGGCCGATGATCGGGTGCTGGATTTGTTCTGCGGAATGGGGAACTTTACATTACCGATTGCGCAGAGAGCCGGTTATGTGGTGGGTGTTGAAGGTGTGGCCGCGATGGTTGAGCAGGCTAAAACTAACGCACATGAAAACCAGATCAGTAATGCGGAGTTTTTCTGCTGCGATCTGGATGCACCACTTACCGCACAGCCGTGGAGTACGGAAGGGTTTAACAAAGTGTTACTTGACCCAGCACGGGCTGGTGCATTGGCAGTAATGGAACATATAGTGAACTTGCGCCCAAGTCATGTTGTCTACGTGTCGTGCAACCCAGCAACACTGGCGCGTGATAGCCAAATTTTGGTAAATGCCGGTTACCAGCTAGCGGAGTTGGGCGCACTGGATATGTTCCCACAAACGGCACATGTTGAGTCAATGGCGCTGTTTATCCGCCGTAAAAAGTAAGGCTTTTTGGTTTGATTTTCCAATGCGTTAGGGTGATGAATGATTTATTAACGGTACGATTTTTTATGGAATATTCAGCGTGTAAAAAGCGGTGAGTATTGTATCGTACTGGCCAAAGTATCTGTTTTATGTCGTCGATTAATATCATTAAAGCCAAGAGATAGGGATTAATTATGGTTGCAGTTCGTGGTGCTCACCTGAATAAAGACGGGGTGTTTGCGCTCGAAAAATGGATTAACAGTCTGGGTTTATCACCTGAGACCGGAACCCGTGTATCCGAAACTTGGCGTTATTGTGAGAGCTGTATTGCTGATCCTGCATTAGCCAGTACAGTGCTATCGCGTGGTTTGGAAATGGTCGAAATTCTGGCCACGCTGAGTATGGATACCGATAGTTTACGGGCGGCATTAGTTTTTCCATTGGTCGAAGCTAAGTTACTGACTCTGACTCAGGTGCAGGAAGAGTGTGGTAAATCAATCGCGGAACTGATTCGCGGCGTATTGGATATGGATGCAATACGTCAGCTAAACGGCACACAAAACGGCTCTACATCATCAGAGCAAGTGGATAACGTGCGACGCATGTTGTTGGCGATGGTGGAAGATTTTCGTTGTGTGGTTATTAAACTGGCCGAGCGCATTGCACACCTGCGTGAGGTGAAAGATGCCGATGAAGAGCAACGAGTTTTAGCGGCCAAAGAGTGTACCAATATCTATGCACCGCTGGCTAACCGCTTGGGGATCGGGCAGTTAAAGTGGGAGCTGGAAGATTATTGCTTCCGTTATCTGCATCCTGATGAGTACAAGCGGATTGCCAAACTGCTGCACGAGCGCCGGATAGACCGTGAGCAGTACATTGACTCTTTTGTCAAAACCCTGCGATCGCACATCAAAGAGGCTGGTGTGGTGGCGGAAGTGTACGGTCGGCCTAAGCATATCTACAGCATTTGGCGAAAAATGCAGAAGAAAATGCTGTCGTTTGATGAGCTTTTTGATGTACGTGCTATTCGTATCATTACCGAGCGTCTGCAAGACTGTTATGCCACATTAGGCGTAGTACACACCTATTGTAAGCATCTGCCCAAAGAGTTTGATGATTATGTGGCAAACCCTAAACCTAACGGTTATCAGTCAATCCATACCGTAGTATTGGGGCCACAGGGTAAAACCATTGAAATTCAGATCCGCACCCGTCAGATGCATGAAGATGCTGAACTCGGCGTTGCTGCCCACTGGAAATATAAAGAGGGTGGTGGCAACGTGCGTTCGGGCTATGAAGAGCGGATTGCGTGGTTACGTAAACTGCTGGCGTGGCAAGAGGAGATCTCTGACTCTGGCGAGATGATGGATGAGCTGCGTAGTCAGGTCTTTGATGATCGTGTTTACGTTTTTACCCCGAAAGGGGATGTTGTTGATCTGCCAAGTGGCTCAACACCGCTCGATTTCGCCTACCATATTCACAGTGATGTCGGTCATCGCTGTATTGGTGCAAAAATCAGCGGGCGTATCGTTCCTTTTACCTACAAATTGCAGATGGGTGATCAGATAGAGATCATCACCCAGAAAAATCCTAATCCGAGCCGTGACTGGTTAAATCCTAACTTAGGCTTTGTGAACAGTAGCCGTGGGCGCGCGAAGATCCACGCGTACTTTAAAAAGCTTGATCGCGATAAAAATGTGGCTGCCGGTAAAGAGATGCTCGAAGGTGAGCTTTCACGCATGGGGTTGGGTTTTAAAGATGTTGAAAAGCTGGCAATAGAGCGTTTCAATGTCAAAAGTATGGAAGAGGTGCTGGCCGGTATTGGTGGTGGCGATTTACGCCTTAATCAGCTGATTAACTTCCTACATAACCGCTTGATGAAGCCGGATGCAGAGCAAGCCGATAAAGAAGCACTGCGCAATATCGCCCAAAAAGCCCAGAATGCTGCGCATAAAAGCACCGATCACAAGCCGGGGCGGATTGTGGTTGAAGGTGTCGGCAATTTACTGCACTACATCGCGCGCTGCTGTCAGCCGATTCCGGGTGATGATATTGTCGGTTTTATCACCCAAGGGCGTGGGATCTCAATACACCGTGCCGATTGCGAACAGCTACATGATCTGCTCAGTCATGCTCCGGAACGAGCTGTTGAAGCCGTGTGGGGAGAGTGCTATTCATCGGGTTATTCGCTCAGTGTACGGGTGATGGCCAATGATCGCAGCGGATTACTGCGCGATATCACCACTATTTTGGCGAATGAAAAAGTCAATGTACTGGGAGTGGCCAGCCGCAGCGATACCAAAAAACAGTTGGCCACCATTGATATGGAGATCGAACTGTACAATCTGCCGGCACTCGGGCGGGTACTCAGCCGCATTGGGCAACTGCCAGATGTGATTGAAGCTCGCCGATTGCGAGGTTAGCGTCGCATGGTGGGTTGCTACAAACCGAATCTGATCCATAGATACCTGATCCATAGATACATCACGGGAAGCATTGGCTTCCCGTTCTTTTTCGTTTTTTCAGTACAGGTTACTGATTGTCGATAACAACAAAAAAATAGGCTGATGAAAATGTCTGAACCGATGAACACGCTGCTGAACATTATGCAACAACTGCGCGATCCGCAAACCGGTTGCCCGTGGGATCGCAAACAAACGTTCGAAACGTTGGTGCCGCACACACTGGAAGAGACCTATGAAGTTATCGATGCGATTGAGCGTAATGATACCGCTGATCTGAAATCAGAGCTGGGCGATATGCTGTTTCAGGTGGTGTTCTATGCACAAATTGCCAAAGAACAGGGGCTGTTTGATTTTGGCGATGTCTGCAATGAGATCAGTGATAAATTATATCGTCGTCATCCTCATGTGTTTGGTGATACTCAACTTGATGCAAACGCAGATGATGCAACTGCCGAAGTGTTACGCAACTGGGAGAGCATTAAACAAAATGAGCGTACAGAAAAAGCACAAACTTCCGTATTAGACGATATCCCTAAAGCACAACCGGCACTGATGCGCGCCTATAAAATGCAGCAACGTTGTGCAACTGTGGGCTTTGATTGGGATACTTTAGGTCCAGTTGTTGAAAAAGTGCACGAAGAGATCGAAGAAGTGCTAGCTGAAGCGTGTCAGGTGGAGAAAAATGAGGTAAAATTAGCAGAAGAAATTGGAGACTTGCTTTTTGCTACGGTTAATCTCAGTCGTCACTTGGGGCACAAGCCGGAACTGGCACTGCGTCAGGCGAGTGATAAGTTTGAACGGCGCTTTCGTCAGATAGAAGAGGCGATAGCCGCACAAGGGCGACAGATGCAAGATGCATCACTGGCAGAAATGGAAGCATTATGGCAAGCAATAAAGCGCCGTGAGCCTTCATAATAACTGCCTGATTAACCGTTGAAAAATGAAGAGCAGAGTACAAAAGGGGTAATCAGTTGCTTCCCGATTTGTCGAGAGGGGGGAGCTCTGGTATACTATTATCCCGTCTTTGTTCTTCCTTTTCTCCTATAAACCTAACTCTCAGGTTCAGCATGACAACAAATTATATTTTTGTGACCGGTGGGGTTGTATCCTCGCTAGGTAAAGGCATTGCAGCAGCATCACTGGCCGCGATTCTCGAAGCGCGTGGACTCAATGTCACCATCATGAAACTGGACCCTTACATCAACGTGGATCCGGGTACCATGAGCCCGATCCAACACGGTGAAGTATTCGTAACGGAAGACGGCGCGGAAACGGACCTCGACTTGGGGCACTATGAGCGTTTCATTCGTACCAAAATGACACGCCGCAATAACTTCACCTCTGGCCGTGTGTATGCCGATGTGCTGCGCAAAGAGCGTCGTGGTGATTATTTGGGTGCGACCATTCAGGTGATCCCGCATATCACAAATGAAATTAAAGATCGCGTCATTGCCGGTGCTCAAGGCCACGATGTGGTGATTGTTGAGATTGGCGGCACGGTGGGTGATATTGAATCACTGCCATTCTTGGAAGCTATTCGTCAGTTGGCCGTTGAAGTAGGCCGCGAGCATACTCTGTATATGCACCTGACTTTAGTGCCATACATGGCCGCTGCTGGTGAAGTAAAAACTAAGCCAACACAGCATTCAGTGAAAGAGCTGTTGTCTATCGGTATTCAGCCTGATGTGCTGATTTGCCGTTCAGACCGCGTGATCCCAGCGAATGAGCGCGCGAAGATTGCGTTGTTCTGTAATGTGCCTGAAAAGGCGGTTATCTCACTGAAAGATGTTGATTCTATCTATAAGATCCCTGCGCTATTGAAGTCGCAAGGGCTGGATCAATACATCTGTAAGCGTTTTGGTTTGAACTGTCCGGAAGCGAACTTGTCTGAATGGGAACAGGTCATCTACGAAGAGGCCAACCCAACAGCAGAAGTGACTATCGGGATGGTCGGTAAGTATATTGAACTGCCAGATGCCTATAAGTCAGTTAACGAAGCGTTAAAACACGGTGGTTTGAAAAATCGCCTGACAGTGAATATTCGTTATATTGACTCACAAGATGTTGAAACCAAAGGTGTAGAGCTGCTCAAAGGCCTTGACGCAATTTTGGTTCCAGGTGGTTTTGGTTCGCGTGGCGTAGAAGGCAAGATTATGGCTGCCCGCTATGCACGTGAAAATAACGTACCTTACTTGGGTATCTGTCTGGGCATGCAAGTGGCAATGATTGAATTTGCCCGCAATGTTGCCGGTATGGCAGGTGCGAACTCCACTGAATTTGATGCAAGCAGCACCTTCCCGGTTGTTGGCTTGATCACTGAGTGGAAAGATGCAGAAGGTCAGGTTGAAGTGCGCAGTGAAGAGTCTGATCTGGGTGGCACTATGCGTTTAGGCGCACAGTTGTGTCATTTAGAAGAGGGCAGCACTGCACGTAAACTGTATGGTCAGCCGACCATTCATGAACGTCACCGTCATCGTTACGAAGTAAACAACTATCTGCTGCCTCAGATTGAGAAAGCGGGTATGCGCGTAACAGGCCGTTCAGCAGATAAGCAACTGGTTGAGATCATCGAAGTGCCGAACCATCCGTGGTTTGTTGCTTGCCAGTTCCACCCTGAGTTTACGTCGACCCCGCGTGATGGTCACCCACTGTTTGCAGGTTTTGTAAAAGCCGCCGGTGATTATCAGGCTCGCCAGATTAAGTAACGAAAACCCTAAAATGTACTGCATTTCTGGGCTGGATTAGGCGTACTTTTTTAATCCAATCACACAGTAAAGCAGTACATTTTTTGACTCAGCTTAAAGTTCAGACTCACTTTTAATAGGAAGAAAAGTTATGTCCAAGATCGTTAAAGTACTGGCTCGTGAAATTATTGACTCTCGTGGTAACCCTACCGTTGAAGCAGAAGTGCATCTGGAAGGTGGTTTTGTAGGTCTGGCTGCTGCGCCGTCTGGTGCATCTACCGGTTCTCGCGAAGCACTGGAACTGCGTGATGGTGATAAATCCCGTTTCATGGGCAAAGGCGTTCTGAAAGCAATTTCTGCTGTTAATGGTCCGATTGCTGAAGCTCTGCTGGGCAAAGATGCAAAAGATCAAGCTGCTATCGATAAGGTCATGATTGATCTTGATGGTACTGAGAACAAGTCTAACTTCGGTGCAAACGCCATTCTGGCAGTATCACTGGCAAACGCCAAAGCCGCTGCTGCAGCGAAAGGCATGCCACTGTTCGCACACATTGCTGAACTGAACGGTACACCGGGCGTTTACTCTATGCCTCTGCCAATGATGAACATCATCAACGGTGGTGAGCACGCGGATAACAACGTTGATATCCAAGAGTTCATGATCCAGCCTGTTGGCGCAAAAACGCTGAAAGAAGCAGTACGTATGGGTTCAGAAGTATTCCATACTCTGGCTAAAGTACTGAAAGCAAAAGGCATGGGTACAGCAGTAGGTGACGAAGGTGGCTACGCGCCAAACCTAGAGTCTAACGCTGCTGCACTGGCTGCTATCAAAGAAGCCGTTGAGCAAGCTGGCTATGTGCTGGGTAAAGACATTACTCTGGCCATGGACTGTGCAGCTTCTGAGTTCTACAACAAAGAAACTGGCATGTATGAGCTGAAAGGCGAAGGCAAAACCTTCACCGCAGAAGGCTTCTCTGATTTCTTGGCAGAACTGACTACTCAGTACCCAATCGTCTCTATTGAAGATGGTCTGGACGAGTCTGATTGGGATGGTTTTGCATACCAAACTAAGATCCTGGGCGACAAAATCCAGCTGGTGGGTGATGACTTGTTCGTAACCAACACCAAGATCCTTAAGCGTGGTATCGACAACGGTATCGTTAACTCCATTCTGATCAAATTCAACCAGATCGGTTCTCTGACCGAAACTCTGGCTGCAATCAAAATGGCGAAAGATGCAGGCTACACCGCTGTTATCTCTCACCGTTCAGGTGAAACTGAAGATGCAACCATTGCTGATCTGGCAGTAGGTACAGCAGCTGGCCAAATCAAAACGGGTTCTATGAGCCGTTCTGACCGTGTTGCTAAGTACAACCAACTGATCCGTATCGAAGAGATGCTGGGCGAAAAAGCACCTTTCAACGGTCTGAAAGAAGTGAAAGGCCAAGCATAATCATGCTGCGCTGATTTTTTGCATGCTGTAATCTTGCATTGCGGCTGATTGCATAAACGAAAAGGCTGCCTTCGGGTGGCCTTTTTTATGGCCTAAAAACAGCGTTCACCCGAGGAATCGTTGAAATACGCCCGTTATGCTGAGGGTTGTCTGTGTAGCCAACGCATTACGGCAGTGGTACAACGGCATCAGATATGGGATGATAACAGCGATTTTTTGGGGGATAAGATGGGTAAACTAAGCATATTTTTGCTCGTGATACTGAGCTGGTTACAATACAGTTTGTGGCTGGGTAAAAATGGTGTGCATACGTATACCCGTATTCAGCATGAAGTTGTGGCACAACAAGAGAGCAACACCAAATTAAAAAGCCGTAACGAACAGCTATTTGCCGAAATTGATGATCTCTCTAGTGGCCTTGAAGCCATTGAAGAGCGTGCGCGCGATGAATTGGGCATGGTAAAACCTGGAGAGACCTTCTACCGTATTTTACCTGCTGATAAAACGACAAAATAAGTAATAACGATGACAGCGGTCACTGATCAAGTAACACATTTTATTGCCGTTATTCCGGCAGCCGGTATTGGTAGCCGAATGCAATCGGCCATTCCTAAGCAATATTTACCGTTGCAGGGTTTGACAATATTAGAGCACACCGTGCAGGCATTGCTGCGCGACACGCGAATTTCATCGGTTGTTATTGCACTGCATCCTGATGATCGCTGGTTTGATACGCTTGCCTTGCGCACTCATCCGCGTATTCGTACGGTGACGGGAGGCAATGAGCGTGCTGATTCAGTACTGGCAGCGTTACGATCAATTGAGGATGATAGCGCGTGGGTACTGGTTCATGATGCTGCCCGCCCGTGCCTACACGCCAGTGATCTTGACAAACTCCTGACCTTTGCTGACCGCCCATGGCAGGCAAATATGCCGATTGGTGCAATTTTAGCCAGCCCCGTACGGGATACCATGAAGCGTGGGAATGCCTCACACACTATCGATCATACCGTTGACCGCACACAGTTGTGGCATGCGTTAACCCCGCAAATGTTCCCTTCACGCTTGTTGCGCGATTGCCTTGAAAAAGCCTTGGCAGAGCAGGCCGTGATTACGGATGAGGCCTCTGCCTTAGAGTTTTGTGGTTTCCAGCCTTATCTTGTGAACGGGCGAGCCGATAATATCAAGGTGACACAGCCTGAAGATCTTGAGCTTGCGCGTTTTTACTTGGCGCACTCTCTGGCTTTGCCTACTGATCCTGCATGTTAATGCGCCCATGAATACAGCCAGCACTATAACCACAACATAACGATAACCTGTAGCGGGCATATTAACGCAGCCTATTTTTTATTTTCTATCCCCCCTTTTTTAGCTTGCGAGGACATCGGATGATGCGTATCGGACATGGTTTTGATGTACACAAGTTTGGCGGTGATGGCCCTGTCATTATTGGCGGGGTGGCGATTCCGTATCCGCAAGGCTTACTGGCACACTCTGATGGCGATGTTGCGCTGCATGCGCTGACCGATGCACTGCTCGGTGCTGCTGCGCTTGGCGATATTGGTCACCTGTTTCCCGACACCGACCCTGCGTATAAAGGCGCTGATAGTCGGGGATTGCTGCGTGAAGCCTTTCGTCAGATCCAACTAAAAGGTTACGGCATTGGTAATGTCGATGTCACGATTATTGCGCAAGCGCCTAAAATGGCCCCGCACATCAGCGCCATGCGCGCCTGTATTGCCGCCGATTTAGCCTGTTCGATTGATTGCGTGAATGTCAAAGCCACAACCACTGAAAAGCTCGGGTTTACCGGCCGTGGTGAAGGCATTGCCTGTGAAGCTGTTGCGCTGTTACTCCGAAAAAATGAACTACAACAAGAAACGGCTGAACGTGGTGTTATTCAACAAGGTCGAGCAGATAAAATCGCAGAAAATGGAGAAGTATCGGGTGAGTGAGTTGCAGTATTTACACGGTAAACCAACGCATTACGGGCAACTAAAAGCACAGCCAGATGATTTTCGCGTGATAGAGAACTTAGGCTATGACTTTACCGGTGAAGGTGAACACGTCATGGTCTTGGTACAAAAAACGGGCTGTAATACCAAGTTTGTGGCTGAGAAACTTGCGGAATACGCGGGTATTCCAGCACGTAACGTAGCCTATGCAGGTTTAAAAGATCGCCATGCTGTCACTGAGCAGTGGTTTGGTCTGCATATTCCCGGAAAAATTACCCCTGATTTTGCCGCTTTTCAGCTTGATGGCTGTACCGTACTAGGTATGACGCGCCATAACCGAAAAATGCGTACCGGTGCTTTACGCGGAAATCAGTTTGAAATTTTGCTGCGTGGTATGACATCTTCAGCCGAGCTGGATCAGCGGTTAACGCTGATAGCCGAACAGGGTGTTCCCAACTATTTTGGTGAGCAACGTTTTGGTCGTGAAGGTAACAACCTGCACATGGCACAGCGTTGGGCCAGTGGTGAAATAAAGGTTAAAGACCGTAATAAACGTAGTTTTTGTCTGTCAGCCGCTCGCAGTGAGCTGTTTAATACAGTGGTCAGCGCGCGTATTGCGGCCAGTTTGCATACCACCGTACTTGAAGGGGATGCACTGCAACTGGCCGGGCGGAATAGCTGGTTTGTGACAACACCAGAAGAGTTGGCGCAATCCCAACAACGCTTGCAAGAACACGATGTTAACCTGACCGCACCTATGGTTGGGGATGGTGAATTAGGCTCACAATCTGAAGCTGCTGCTTTTGAGCATGCACAATTAGACGCGGAACAGGTCTTAATCGGATTGTTGACCCGTGAACGTTTAGAACCCGCACGGCGTGCTCTGCTGTTACGGCCTGAGCACTTTACATGGCAGTGGCGGCCTGAGGGATTAAAGCTGGCCTTTTTTCTGCCTGCAGGCAGCTATGCAACTAGCGTTATTCGTGAAATAGCGTTGACTGATCAAGAAGGAGATAACCGTGCGTATCCTGCTGAGTAATGATGATGGTGTGACTGCACCGGGGATTCAAATTCTTGCCGCAGAACTGCGAAAATTTGCTGATGTGACCGTTGTTGCACCTGATCGTAACCGCAGTGGCGCATCAAATTCATTGACACTTGAGATGCCCGTACGCATTAACACACTGGCTAACGGTGATCTTTCGGTACGCGGTACGCCGACTGATTGTGTGCATTTAGCTGTCAATGGTTTGATGTCTCCGCTGCCGGATATTGTGGTTTCAGGCATCAATGCTGGCCCCAATCTGGGGGATGATGTGATCTATTCCGGTACAGTTGCTGCGGCCACCGAAGGGCGGCACATGGGGTATCCGGCACTGGCAGTATCACTCAATGGTACAACCCATTATGAAACGGCTGCAGTGATTACGGCACGCTTACTGCGTACCTTGCAACGACACCCGCTGCGCACCAATCGCATTTTAAATATCAATGTGCCCGATGTGCCCCTTGAGCAGATTAAGGGGATCAAGATTACCCGTTGCGGCAATCGGCATCCGGCGGGCAAGGTCATTTGCGAGCAAGACCCGCGTGGTAATGATATTTACTGGATTGGCCCTGTTCCGGCTGCAAAAGATGCGGGTGAGGGAACTGACTTTGATGCGGTAGCACAACACTATGTTTCGGTCACTCCGTTACAGATTGATTTAACCGCACATCAGCATCTTGATATGCTGACTGAATGGGTAGAAAGCAGCGGAGAGTGGTAATAATGAAGAGGTCAGTCGAGTTAGATCGGCTGCTCATCAACTTGAAAGCACAGGGGATCAGGGATGAGCAAGTTCTGCATGCACTGGCCAGCGTCCCGCGAAACCGTTTCATTGATGAAGCATTCGCCCATAAAGCTTACGATAACACCGCACTGCCGATAGGTGCGGGGCAGACTATTTCTCAACCCTATATTGTTGCGCGGATGACGGAGCTGCTCGGGCTGCAGCCCCATTCACGGGTGTTGGAAATTGGCACAGGTTCAGGCTATCAAACCGCAATATTGGCACATTTGGTTGATCGAGTCTGCTCGGTTGAGCGGATTAAAACCCTGCAATGGCAAGCAAAACGGCGTTTTAAACAACTCGATTTACATAATATTGCTACCCGTCACGGTGATGGCTGGGAAGGTTGGCCGGCACGCGCACCTTTTGATGCAATCATTGTTACCGCGGCAGCAACGGCTATTCCGCAAGCACTGCTGGAACAGTTGGCCGATGGCGGTGTACTGGTGATCCCGGTGGGGTCTACTAGTCAGGCATTGCAGAAAATTACTCGCATTAAAACACAGTATACGATTGAGCAGATTGAGGCGGTTCGTTTTGTGCCGCTCGTACAAGGAGAGATTGCGTGAAATTATTTGGTGCTATTTATGATCGCGTTATGATCTGGGCACGTCACCCGAAAGCAGAGATATGGTTGGGCGCGGTCAGTTTTATCGAGGCTATTTTTTTTCCTATCCCGCCCGATATTATGTTGGCCCCGATGGCGCTGGCTGAACCGAAAAAAGCGGTACGATATGCACTTGTTACCGCAGTCACCTCTGTACTCGGTGGTATTATCGGTTATGCTTTGGGATACTACTTGTTCGATCTGCTGCAACCGATGATTGCACATATGGGTTATCAGGCCAATTTAGATAAAGCCATGCAGTGGTTCAAGGAGTGGGGGGTTTTAGTGGTCTTCATTGCTGGCTTCTCTCCTATTCCGTATAAAGTTTTTACCGTAACGGCCGGGTTACTCAAAATGGCGTTTTGGCCGTTTGTCGGCGCGGCATTAGTTTCACGTACCGCACGTTTTCTGCTGGTTGCCCTGTTAATGGCATGGGGTGGCCCGCGCATGGAAGCACAGCTACGAAAATATATTGAAATTTTAGGTTGGGGTACTGTAGCGCTGGCAGTACTTGCTTATTTGATTTATCGCTAAATTGTTAGGTGAAAGGATGATTTCAGGAAGCCTAAACAAGGCCCTCTATCAGACAGGTCTTTGCTCTTGTTTACTGTTTGCGTTAAGCGGTTGTAGCACAACGGCGACTAATCCGGCTCCGGTGAGTTCGGCAACGTCAGAGAGTGGTGACTATTACAGCTCTTCGTCGAATTCAGGTGCTGCACCTGATTATAAACGGTTACAAAAAGGCAGTTACACCGGTACAACATACCGAGTGAAAGATGGAGAGACGCTCTTTTATATCTCTTACATCTCTGGTCGTGACTTTAGGGATCTGGCCGCAGCGAACAATATTCCTGCACCTTATACCATTTATCCGGGGCAAACGATCCGATTGTCAGACGGTGGTAATGAGAGTTACGCACAAACTCATCAGACCAGCACTCAATCGACACAAAGTTATGTTGAACCTGTGACCGTTAAGCATTACTCTGGTGATGAAAGTAAACAGAATGTTAACCGCAAGCCGGGTGATATTCATGTAACGGAAACCGTGATTGCGCGAACTACGCCACCGGCGCCGGTAAAACCAACCGAAACACCGGCGAAGAGTAACCCGAGTTCATCAAGTAGCTCTGCTGAAGCGGGTAATGCCACAGTAAGCAGTTGGCGCTGGCCGGTTGAGGGCAAAGTGATCAACGGTTACTCGGCATCGGAAGGCGGTAATAAAGGCATTGATATTGCAGGGCGACGCGGCCAGCCAATTTATTCAACGGCACCGGGAAAAGTTGTTTATGCAGGTAATGCATTACGTGGATACGGTAATCTGATCATCATCAAACACAATGATGATTACCTGAGTGCCTATGCACATAATGAGACATTATTGGTGAAAGAGCGTCAGTCTGTGAAGGCGGGTGAGCAGATTGCCACTATGGGTAGTTCAGGAACCAGCTCAGTCAGGTTGCACTTTGAAATACGTTATAAAGGTAAGTCTGTGAATCCGTTGGGTTATTTACCACGGCGCTAAACGGGCAGAGAGGGTTGTACTGCTTCGTATTTCTCCGACATGCAAGGAGTAAAGTATGAGCCATAGCAATACTGCAGCAGAAGAACTGCATGACTTTGAGCTGGAAGAGTCGTCTTTAGAAACACTCGAAGAAGAGGCATTTCAGCTAGCAGCGGAAGAGGATCTGGACGCTGACGAGCAGTTCCCGCACATTGATGCCCTGCGAGTGCTGGATGCAACCCAACTCTATCTGGGGGAGATTGGTTTCTCCCCACTGTTAACGGCGGCGGAGGAGGTCTATTTTGCCCGTCGTGCCTTACGTGGTGATGAGTCGGCACGTAAGCGTATGATCGAGAGCAATTTGCGCCTTGTAGTAAAAATTGCCCGTCGTTATGGTAATCGGGGTTTGGCACTGCTTGATCTGATTGAAGAAGGGAATCTCGGTCTGATCCGTGCGGTGGAGAAATTTGACCCTGAAAGAGGTTTCCGTTTTTCTACCTATGCGACATGGTGGATACGTCAAACCATTGAGCGCGCTATCATGAATCAAACACGGACTATCCGTTTGCCGATTCATGTAGTGAAAGAGCTGAATGTCTATTTGCGCACGGCACGCGAGTTAGCACATAAACTGGAACACGAACCAACAGCGGAAGATATTGCCTCCGTACTCGACTGTCCGGTTCATGATGTTAACCGTATGTTGCGCTTAAATGAGCGTATTACCTCGGTTGATACACCGATTGCTGGCGATTCAGAAAAAGCATTGCTGGATATTCTGGCCGATGAAAAAGAGCACGGGCCTGAAGAGACAACACAAGATAACGATATGCACTCAAGTATCGTGAAGTGGTTGTATGAACTCAATCCGAAACAACGTGAAGTGCTGGCGCGTCGTTTTGGTCTGTTGGGGTATGAAGCGGCAACATTGGAAGATGTTGGCAGTGAAATTGGCTTAACACGTGAACGCGTTCGTCAAATTCAGGTTGAAGGCTTGCGTCGCCTACGTGATATTCTGACTCAACAAGGTTTAAGTATTAACGCTCTGTTTCGTGAATAAAGTGTATTGTTGGTTAATTGGTTAATTGGTTAATTGGGCCATATAGCCACTAAGAATTAAAAAAAGTCCCCGTTTTTACGGGGACTTTTTTATACCTAATCTATTGGATATGGTATGCAGTCACTATAGATAATTAATTATAGTGCTTTGAGCTTATACAGCAGATCAAGTGCCTGTTTTGCTGTTAGATTATCCGGATTTATCGCTGCCAGAGCGGTAATCACTGGGTGCTCTGTTTCGGATAATAGTGAAAGCTGGGCTGTATTTTCTGTCTGCTTGGTGATGCCGAGAGTGCTAGTGTTGGAATGAGAATCGGTAATTACAGGTACATCAGTACCTGAATGTGCAGCTGGCATATCTATCGATGTATTTTCCAACTCACCGAGTTTTTGTCTGGCACGGGCAATCACTTCACGTGGAACACCGGCAAGTGCTGCAACAGCCAGACCATAGCTTTTGCTGGCAGCGCCCTCTTGCACTGCGTGCATAAAGGCAATGGTTTCACCGTGTTCAACCGCATCAAGATGAATATTTACGACTCCCTGCAATCGCTCAGGCAGTGCTGTTAGCTCAAAATAGTGAGTCGCAAACAGTGTCATGGCTTGAATTTTTTGTGCCAGCCACTCAACGCAGGCCCATGCCAGTGATAAACCGTCATAGGTAGACGTTCCTCGCCCGATCTCATCCATCAATACCAAACTGTGTTTTGTGGCATTGTGCAAAATGTTGGCGGTTTCTGTCATTTCAACCATGAATGTTGAGCGGCCAGAGGCCAGATCATCAGATGCGCCAACACGGGTGAAAATGCGATCAATTGGCCCGATAACGGCCTGCTGTGCGGGAACAAAACTGCCGATATGAGCCAGCAAAACAATCAGCGCTGTTTGTCGCATATAGGTACTTTTACCGCCCATGTTCGGGCCGGTAATGATCAACATACGACGTTCCGGTGTCAGATGAGCAGGGTTGGCAATAAAAGGCTCTCGCAGCATTTGTTCAACGACGGGATGCCGGCCATTTTCAATGTGCAAACCTGTGTGTTCGCTCAGTTGCGGACAGTGGTAGTCAAGGGTTTCTGCCCGTTCAGCCAAGTTAATTAAAACATCAAGCTCTGACAGGGCCGCAGCGCTTTGTTGCAGTGCCGGTAAATGAGGCAGCAACTGATCAAACAAAGCTTCATACAGGCTTTTTTCCAGTGCCAGCGCTTTGCCCTTTGCGGTAAGCACTTTATCTTCATACTCTTTCAGCTCTGGAATAATGTAGCGTTCAGCATTTTTCAGCGTTTGGCGGCGGATGTAATGAGGTGGTACATGTTCACTTTGTCCGCGGCTGACTTGAATATAGTAGCCGTGAATTGCATTAAAACCGACTTTGAGCGTATCTAGCCCTGAACGCTCTCGTTCACGGATTTCAAGTTGGTCTAAATAGTGTGTTGCACCGTCGGCCAGAGCACGCCACTCATCAAGCTCTGCATTGTAGCCTTGTGCCAGTACGCCCCCGTCGCGGATCAGTACCGGTGGGTTTTCCATAATGGCGCGTTCGAGCAGATCACACAATTCAGTAAATGTACCGATATTGCTTTTGAGCGTTTGTAGATGTGCGGTTTTTTGTTCGGAAAGTAGTGTGTTAATTTCCGGTAATTGTTGAAATGCGCTGCGCATACGAGCGAGATCACGCGGGCGCGCTGTGCGCAGTGCAAGACGCGCCAAGATACGCTCTATATCGCCAACTTGCCGTAAAGGGGGTTGTAATGTACTGATTAAGTCGGCCTGTTGCAGTGCAGAAATGGCTTGCTGGCGTGCAGTCAGGGTGTTGATATCACGAATAGGTTGATGCAGCCAGCGTTTGAGCATACGGCTGCCCATGGCGGTGACAGTGTGATCCAGTACTGCCGCGAGGGTATTTTCATTTCCACCGCTTAAGTTTTGGGTGATCTCAAGATTACGGCGAGTTGCCGCATCCATAATAATGCCGTCTTGCTGGCGCTCCATGGTTAATCCACGAATATGCGGCAGAGCTGTGCGCTGGGTATCTTTGACATATTGCAGCAAACAGCCTGCAGCACATAGGGCAAGGTGTGCTTGCTCTACGCCAAACCCGATCAGATCGCGAGTGCCAAATTGTAGCGTCAGTTGCTGGCGGGCGGTTTCCAGCTCAAATTCCCACTGCGGTC
>NZ_JBOFRH010000582.1:0-13932 GCF_051650925.1 Plesiomonas sp. | reverse complement strand
ATGTACCATTGGTAGGTATTCTATCTTATACTCTGGCTTTAGCTTTTTGTGCTGTTTTTTGCTTACCCCCTTCATAGACAAGGGTGGAACTAAGATGGTGACTTTCTTTGAGTCTTATTTAGGTGATTAAAACGTGAAGAATAAAAAATATATTATATCACTAATAAGCCTACTTGTTTTTGTGTTGGTTTTTTTCTGTATTTGGATTTTTGCCAGCTACCAGCAGGAAAAAATGAGACACAGTGTAATGTACAGTGTCGGGAAAGTCATGGATGATAAAATAGACAAAATTGTTGATGACATGCTGTATATATCATCAATAGATAATCTTTCTTGTGATAATGTTCGTGATAAGCTGATAAAACGGGCGTCATACAATACAGAAGTCAGATCTTATATATTAGTGAGAAAGGGGACCGCATATTGCTCATCGTCACTAGGTGATATGTCAGAGCAAGTAGAGAACTATTTGCTTGGCATTAATCTAGGTGAAAAATACAGTATTGGATTAAGTCAAGGTACATTGTCGGTGCCCGATGCTCCCGTTATTACATTATGGCGAGGGATCTCGTCATCCGGTAGCGATACAGGTATTTTAGCAACTATCCCACTTTCAGTTGAAAGCTATAAAACAATTGTTTTTACTTCTGAACGGATTGATGATTTAGCTCTTGTGATTAATAATAAAGCAGTAACGACATTTGCAGATAAAATAATCTCAAAGAGTGAGCTTCCTATTCCTGTAGTGAAGATAGCTTCAGCGCGACACGGTTATGAAGTTTATGTTTTCGGTGATAAATTGCCTCTTTCTGCATGGTATGAGATCACGTTTTTTTCTGCGCTGATTGCTGTGATGAGTGGTTTGTTATCCTACTTTTATCTGGGTAACAACAGGGATATGCGAACACTGATTTTGCGTGGTATTAAAAGTGGTCAGTTTTTTGTTTTGTATCAGCCAGTATTTAGCTTACAAGATGGATCGTTGACTGGGTTTGAAGTGTTATTGCGTTGGCGGCATCCAACACAGGGCTTAATTCCACCCGATCAATTTATCAATTATGCAGAGCATTCAGGTGTGATTGTTCAATTAACACAGCATCTGTTTCAACTCATTATCAAAGATAGTGCTGAATTAGCAGAGGTATATCCTTCACCTACAAAAATGGCAATTAATATTTCAGCTCTGCATCTCAGCACACCCCATTTTATTGATGATTTAACCGCCTTTTACCAGCAGTTACCACAGAATCATTTTACGTGTGTGCTCGAAATAACAGAAAGAGTGTTGATCCAAGATGATGAGAGTGCAGAGCATATTTTTGTGAAGTTAAGAGAGTTAGGTTTTTTGATTGCTATTGATGATTTTGGCACAGGGCATAGCGCATTAATTTATCTGCAAAAGCATAAAGTGGATTATCTCAAAATAGATAAAGGTTTTATTCACTCTATTGGTTTAGAAACCATCAACACACCGGTACTGGATTCGATACTGCATATGGCCCATTCCATGAATATGGAAGTTGTTGCAGAAGGTGTTGAAACCCCGGCACAACTGGCGTATTTGCGTAATCTACATGTTGATCATGCGCAGGGTTTTTTCTTTAGTCGACCGCTGCCTAAAGAGCAAGTGATTAAACATCCCATCACTCATATTACACTGTAACCTTGATGCTTTAGTGCGGGAAAATAATTATTCGCAACGCGATATCACATTACCTTGAAATGCCTCAGCACCTTCAGCATTGGTATTTCCTGTACGCACTCGGCTGATAAAAACCTTTTTTTCATCTGTTGAAATTGACCAGGATTCAATGGTAGTAACATTGCCCTCATCATAAACACCCGCCGCTGTTTTATTACCAATAGAGATAAAATTAAGATTGCTTGGGGTTATTTTTGTTAGTTTATCGCTGATTTTAACAATAAACTTACTTTGACGTTCCGCACCATAGTAAAGTTCGGAATGATGACCTTCACCGTTATAACCTTTAATGTCACCGACCAGCCAGCAAGAGGCTGAGCTTGAAAAATTAATCAGTAATAATGAATAAATAATTAAATGTGTTTTTTTCTTTGAAATCATAACCAAAATCAAGTGTTAGACAGATTAGTTAACTATATGATTTTTCCGTTACCGGTATCAACCATTACTTACAATAGGGGCATTTTTTGTCTCTTTTACAATAAAAAAGCCTTTATCAAAATGATAAAGGCTTTTTAACGCGAATATCAGAGATATTTATGCTGCTAGGTTTTGTGCAACAAATTCCCAGTTGACCAGTGCCCAGAAACCATTGAGGTAGTTAGGGCGAACATTGCGGTAGTCGATGTAGTAAGCGTGTTCCCACACATCAACAGTCAGTAGTGGAGTATGGCCTTCAGTCAGTGGGCAGCCGGCATTTGATGTGCTGACAATTGCCAGTGTGCCGTCAGCTTTTTTAACCAGCCATGTCCAGCCTGAACCGAAGTTTTTTACTGCGGCATCATTAAACTGTGCTTTGAAAGCATCAAATGAACCGAAAGTGCTGTTAATTGCATCAGCCAGTGCACCCGTTGGTTCGCCACCAGCTTGAGGCGCTAAGCAGTTCCAGTAGAAGGTGTGGTTCCACACTTGTGCTGCGTTATTGAAGATAGGGCCAGAAGAGGTCTTTACAATCTCTTCTAATGATTTGCCTTCAAACTCAGTGCCTGGAACCAGATTATTCAGGTTAACCACATAGGTGTTGTGGTGCTTACCGTAATGGAACTCCAGCGTTTCAGCTGACAGGTGCGGTTCAAGTGCATTTTTTGCATATGGTAGTGCAGGTAATTCGAAAGACATTGCCATGATCTCCGTTATTGTTAGGGCATAGCCCAAGTTTTCTTGCTTCCTAAAATCACTCATACAAACTTGAGATGATCTGCCCTGAAGGGCTGTTGTATAACTGTTATGGTTTGGGATTTTAGCAAGTTTTTTCTATATTAAAAGGATATTAGCGAGCATAACGTGTAAATTTATCTGCGAGTCTCGTGACATATTGGTAGTCTAGTGAAAAGCAGGGGTACTTGATGCGCGCTTTGATGCGCATTGGCATGGTGAGTAAATATCCGGCAAATAAGCCGGTATGCCGGCTTTGTGCTCCACAAAACGACAATGAAGAGATATCCCTACAAAAAATGGGATTTTTTATTTATGCTCAGACTCGGTAGAATCAGGGCATACTTACATTCAATGATGGGCAATAGAGGTTAACAATGGAAACCATTGATAAGATTAAGCAACAATTGGCTGAGAACCCGATTATTCTGTATATGAAAGGGTCACCAAAGTTGCCAAGCTGTGGTTTTTCTGCTCAGGCAGTACAAGCAGTAATGAGCTGTGGTGAGCGTTTTGCCTATGTTGATATTTTGCAGAACCCTGATATCCGCGCTGAGTTACCAAAATTTGCTAACTGGCCAACGTTCCCACAATTGTGGGTTGAAGGTGAGCTGGTTGGCGGTTGTGATATTATGCTGGAAATGGCGCAAAAAGGTGAGTTACAGGCGCTGATTAAAGAAGTTGCAGCAAAATATAAAGATGAATCTGCAGAGTAATATCTTGCTCTCTTATGATTTATTGAAATAAACCATTGGCTTTGGTGTCATTAGTCAGAGCTATACACTGATATATATGTATATTTCAGTGTAATAAAGTGGCGCACTCATGTTGTGCCATTTTTTTATTTGTTGCCGCAAACGTTTGGTATTTTGACCAAGATACCGTATGATCCTGACCTCGATGCTTGTATATCTTTGTTTACGTATCGAATTCTTTTCCTGCGTACCCACACTTCTGATGACAGATAGCAGCAGACTTTAGTAACCCATACTATTCATCACATGAATAAACGGTTTGCTACCCCTTTATTTTATTCTGTCTGTTTTATAAGGTTCAGAATGTTCTCTTCTCTAAGACAAAGTATTGCCGGATTACAAATTTTGTTTGTGGCCTTCGGTGCAATGGTTCTTGTTCCGCTTCTGACAGGTTTAAACCCTTCTATGGCGCTGTTAGGGGCAGGGGTCGGAACGCTGCTGTTTCAGATCAGCACGCGTAATCAGGTGCCTATCTTTTTGGGATCAAGCTTTGCATTTATTGCGCCGATTATTTATGCCACACAGACATGGGGTGTGCCTTCGACCATGTTTGGTCTGTGCATGGCCGGTATCATGTACTTTGTTTTTGCCGGTGTGATTCGTGCTCGAGGTGTAAATTTTGTGCACCGTCTATTACCTCCGGTTGTTGTTGGGCCGGTGATCATGGTGATTGGTTTGTCGGTGGCACAGGTCGCGTGCAATATGGCGATGGGGCGGGTAAATGGTGAGCAGATTATTCCGCTGGATATGGCCATCGGTTTGGCAGGTATCTCTCTGGCGACTACTCTGATTACCGCTGTTTTTTGTAAGGGGTGGATACGTCTGCTGCCAATACTCTCGGGTGTGGTTGTCGGTTATGTTGCGTCGATGATGGCAGGTATTGTTAATTTTGAACAATTGTCTGCTTCGGCATGGTTTGTTATTCCTACCTTTATTACACCGGAGATCAATTGGGCTGCCGCGCTGTTTATGTTACCGGTCGCCATTGCGCCTTGTATCGAACATATTGGTGGTGTGATGGCTATCGGCGGCGTAACGGGTAAAGATTACACCAAATCACCGGGTCTGCACCGTACACTGTTTGGTGATGGTTTAGGTGTCTGTTTTGCCGGTTTGATTGGTGGCCCGCCGGTAACAACCTATGCGGAAGTCACCGGTGCTGTGATGTTGACGCGTAATTTTAAAGTGCTGACTATGACATGGGCGGCTATTTTTGCCATTATTTTGGCATTCGTGGGCAAATTTAATGCGCTGTTGACTTCAATTCCTATGCCGGTGATGGGCGGTATTATGTTACTGCTGTTTGGTTCTATTGCGGCAATTGGGCTGAAGACTTTGATTGATGCAAAAGTTGATCTGGGCTTACCGCGTAATATCGCGATTGTAGCGGTAACACTGACTATCGGGATTGGTGCGCTTGAGCTGAAAATCGGCAGTTTTGCATTGGCGGGCGTAGGGCTGGCTTCACTGGTTGCTGTACTGCTGAATTTGATTTTACCGCATACGGTGGTGAGTCACGTTGATGAAGCTAAATAACTTACTGAGTAAGTAAACTGAGTAAGTAATCAGTAGCAAAGTGCTTTTAACGGATTAATATAGTGAAAGCCATGTGCACGCAGTGTGGTGTACATGGCTTTTTTGTTCCTTTATTTTGGCCGTTTTTCTGTTATTTACCTGAGTGTTAAAGGGTTAGCGTTTTTGGTTTTTGAGTACGTTTTTAACTATCTGCATGCACATTCCGCGGAAAATAAACAGATGGGCAGGCATCATCGCAAACCAGTAGAGTAACCCCGGAAAACCGGCCGGATGCCACCATGCTCTAACATCCAAATAGCGTAGATTGTCTTTTTCAGTGATAGTGAAGTCGAGCCGCCCTAAGCCCGGAGCTTTCATTCCAAATAATAAACTCAGTTTTTTTTCAGGATCAGCACAAATCACCTTCCACGAGTCGACTTTATCACCCACTTGCAACATGGCATGTTCAGGGCGCTGACGCACGTGGGGTTTTCCGCCGAATAAACGATCCAGATGTGCGCGGGTTGTCCACAATATATCGGCATAAAAGTAGCCATGATCACCGCCGACTTTGTTGATCTCTTCCCATAAATCTTTACTGCTTACGCGGGTGGCAAGACGATAACCGGCATTTTTAGGATAGAAGCTGTAATCGGCTTTCCATGTTGATTTGGCATCGGCATCGTACCCCCAGCGGGCGGAGTCGAGAAAATCAGAGCCGTGCTTGAGCGTTTCACTGATGGCCTCTCGGTAGCTAAGAAGAGGCTGCGGGATCAGCGCCTGAAGCGGGGCACTGTTAGCAGGAAGGTCGTGCGACAACCCACCAATCAAGGCGCGAGCAATGTTTATCGGTACGGTAGTAATTACACGTAACCATTTTGCAGAGAGTGCCGGAGATAAAAATGGCACGGGAATAATGATGCAAGATTTACCGGTAATATCAGCGTAAATCTTCATCTGATCTTGGTAGCTAATATAATCAGGCCCGCCGACATCAAAAATACCGTCATTAATGGGGGTGTTAATCAGCGCAGAGAGATAGAACAGTAGGTTATCAAGAGCAATTGGGCTGGTTTTCGAGCGCACCCAGCGTGGGGTGATCATTATCGGCAGATGATTGACCAGATCACGCATCACTTCAAATGCGGCGGATCCTGCGCCGACAATAATGCCAGAGCGCAGCTCGATAACTGGAATACCGCTGCCGCGCAGAAGCTCTCCGGTGATCCGACGGGCTTGCAGGTGTTCTGATTGTTTGGCGTGTGGTTGTAATGCACCAAGATAAATGACTTTTTTCACTGATGATTGCTGCAGTATCTGTGCGCAATGTGTGGCCGCACTCTGCTCTTGTGCTAAAAAGTGGTTGCCATCATTCATGCTGTGTACAAGGTAATACACGATATCAATGTCGGTCAGTAAACCGTTGAGTGTTTCTGCTTTTTGCAAATCAGCGTAGACCAACTCAACTTGTGGTGATGTTGCCCACGTCTGATTGCTGAGAGTGGCGGTATCACGTGCTACAGCTCGGATGTTATAGCCTTGCGGTATAAGATGTGCAATGAGGCTGGTTCCGATATAGCCGTTTGCACCAAGAATCAGTATGCGTGGTAGGCTCATGTTCTGCATTCCATGCTCAATAAAAAAGGTCATGGCTGCATTATACCTATACTACATACACCTAACTACAAGCAAGAATATGGCAATCACGGTTTGTGCCAGAGCCTGAGTTTTAGCGTTTGGTGGTACATAAGGGGCTCATAAGCCCCATTTCCCTGAATAAAATTATGCTCTGCATCCTTCAAAGTAGGTGTTGATTTTGGCTTGTATCTTTTTACCAATAGGCCGTGCGAACCCAGCGGCACACAGGCTGACGGGAATAGCGCCAAGAATATCAAAGGGAAAGTGTACACCGAGAAAGACTCTAGCCCAGCCAATACCTACGCCTGTGAGTAGAATGGCGGCACCGGCTGCCCGAAAGTGTGAGAGATATAAAGAGAAACCGAGGCTAAAGACTAAGGTAGCATGCCCGCTGGGAAATGAAGCGTTGGCTTTGTGATACAGGAAAGTTTTCCCGATGGGGAGCATAAAAGGCCGCGGGTGCGGGAAAATCTGGCCGATAATGGTACAGAACAGGTAGCCTAATAGCCCGCATCCGAATGCGGTGATAATGGCCGCTTTGACTTTGGGTGGCCCGAAAAGTAGGGCGAGGCTAAGTGCACTTAAAATCAGGTAGATCATCCAGCTTGCCATAAATTGGGCAAACATAAATCGGATTAAAGGGTGCGCACTGCTGGCATTAATCAGTAAAAACAGTTGGTGATTGAGTGTTTCCATGATCTGTTTAAATCCGTGAATGAAGTCTGAAAGTTGAAAAGGGGCATGTACCAGATTTTGGCTGCCTTTTATTGGGAATACTGTTTACAGGGTTGAGGGGATAACCACGACTCTTTTTTATGAAAGCGGGGAGTTGGTGTCGGTTTCATTTAGGTTTTAGGGGTATGACAAGACAGTGATAAGCAGGGAAAATATGATGAAACGTTTACCGCGAGTGGTGTGGGTTATTCTGGCGATTGATGCGCTGTGCCTTTTTTTTCAGATATTGAATATGCTGGGTGGCGGTTATTTTGTGCGATTTGGTTTGCAGCCGGGAAGTGCAAATTTGCTGCCTGCACTGCTGTTAGCTCCGCTGATTCATGGATCATGGGCGCATTTACTGAGTAATGTAGTGCCTTTTACGCTGTTGTCGTGGCTGGTATCTCGCTACGGGGCTGGGCGTTATTACGGCTTACTGGCACTGGTATGGGCTGGTGGCGGTATGCTGGTGTGGTTGTTCGCGCGTCAGGCTTATCATGTTGGGTTGAGCGGGGTTGTTTATGGGCTGTGGGCTTATTTGCTGGTCTATGCGCTGATTTTGCGCAGTGTTAAATCTCTGTTGATTGCCTTTGCGGTGGTACTGATTTACGGCGTGATGTTTTTTGGCCTATTTCCTACCCAATTGCGGGTTAGTTTTGAAAGCCACCTCTTTGGCGCGGCGGTCGGCGGCGTTTATGCTTATATGTTGGCGCGCTATGACCGCCATATAAAGCATAAACAGGCTGTAAAATAGACATGATAAGGAAAAACTCAACAGCCGGTAACGGAAAGATACAAGTGTCATTTTTCCAGTCAGAGGCAAGTTAACGTTACGCTGTAGCGCAGGATTAGCGTGAACGATGGCTTGCTATTTCAGGCTAACAGGCGGTAAATAGAGTGAGTTTCACTGATCTGGAGAGTTAATATGAGCCACGATTTAAAGAAAAAGCCACAGAAAACTCAACAAGAACGTCGAGCTGAGAAACGCGAGAAAAAGCATCCGCATGAAGATCATCAGGATGCCGCGAAGTAAATTCGTAAAACCGATCATAATGTATGCTGTAAAATATTCACTGTGATCAATAACCCGTCTTCATTTCAGAATGGCGGGTTTTTTTATGCCTAAAATCCGGTGTTTTCGCGTTCTATGTGGCGGTAGAAATAGGGGGGATGTGGCGTGTTGATGATGGACGTGAAACAAAGGCGTATTTTGGTATACAACGTCTGTTTTTTTCTGGGATAGGCGATTTTTTTTAGAATATTTTTCTGGTGTATTTTTGAGCTGTAGCAGAAGTGAAAATTGCGCGGAAAAAGCAGTTAACAAGCGAAATATAATCTGATAAGGGGCGGTGTGAAGTGGCCGACGAAGCGTAATAATATTGCGTGGGAAAGAATCGCTCACGAAAAACAGTTGATCTAGATCAATGTATCAAACCGCGTAATCTCGCCTAATACACCACATCTAGTAGATAGCTTTATCATCTCATCAATATTTAGTGTTTTGCATAAAGTATGGCGAGTTGGTAGCAAGTGGAGGAAGTTCAGTGAAGCCGGTTGTAATTAAGCGTGACGGGTGCCGTGTAGCGTTCGATGCAAAAATGATTAAAAATGCAGTGATCAGTGCCGCTCGAACGGTTGAAGTGATGGAACCTGCCTATGCTGAGGCCGTGGCTGAGGCTGTTGAATCCTCCCTTAATGGCGCGCAGGAAGTGGCCATTCATACCATTCAAAATGCAGTGGAAAACCAGCTGATGTCTGGGCCGCATAAAGCGGTTGCAAGAGCCTACATTGAGTATCGCCACGATCGTGATGTTGCGCGTGAAAAAACCAGCCGTTTGAACAGTGAAATTCGCGGGTTAATTGAGCAGAGCAATGCCGCTTTGCTCAATGAAAATGCGAATAAAGACAGTAAAGTGATCCCAACTCAGCGTGATTTGCTGGCCGGTATTGTGGCCAAACACTATGCTTTGCAGCATTTGTTACCGCGTGATGTGGCACAAGCGCATGAGCGCGGTGAACTGCACTACCACGATCTGGATTACGCGCCATTCTTCCCGATGTTCAACTGCATGCTGATTGATCTTGAAGGGATGCTGACACACGGCTTTAAGATGGGGAATGCTGAAATTGACACGCCAAAGTCAATTTCAACGGCAACAGCAGTGACCGCGCAGATTATTGCGCAGGTGGCGAGCCATATTTATGGTGGCACGACCATCAACCGGATTGATGAGATCCTTGCGCCTTATGTTACGGCCAGCTACAAAAAGCACCATGCAGTTGCGCTGGAGTGGGATATTGCTGACCCAGTGGCTTTTGCGCATGCTCGCACCGAGAAAGAGTGTTACGACGCATTCCAATCACTTGAGTATGAAGTGAACACCTTGCACACGGCAAATGGGCAAACCCCGTTTGTCACCTTTGGCTTTGGGCTGGGTGTTTCATGGGAATCACGCCTGATCCAGCAATCTATACTGAAAAACCGCATTGCTGGTTTGGGGAAAAAGTGTAAAACCGCCGTTTTCCCAAAACTGGTCTTTGCGATTAAAGATGGTTTGAACCATAAGCCGAGTGACCCGAGCTACGATATTAAGCAGCTTGCGCTAGAGTGTGCCACCAAGCGTATGTATCCGGATATTCTGAACTACGACAAAGTGGTGGAGGTGACCGGTTCATTCAAAACCCCGATGGGTTGCCGCAGTTTCCTTGGTACGTATGAGGAAGAGGGTGAGCTGATCCATGATGGCCGTAACAATATTGGTGTTGTCAGCCTGAATCTGCCGCGTATCGCGTTGGAAGCAAAGGGTGATGAACAGGCATTCTTCCGCTTACTGAATACCCGTTTAGCGCTGGCTAAAGAGGCGCTGGATACCCGTATTGCGCGTTTGCAGGATGTAAAAGCCCGTGTTGCGCCAATTCTGTATATGGAAGGGGCATGTGGTGTGCGCTTGAATGCCGATGATAGCGTGGCGGAGATCTTCAAGCATGGTCGAGCGTCTATTTCTCTTGGCTATATTGGTCTGCATGAAACCGTGAATGCCCTATACGGTACACAAACACATGTATACGACTCTGCCGAGCTGCGTGAAAAAGCCATTGCCATTGTGCAGTGTCTGCGTGATGCCACTGATGCATGGAAAGAAGAGAGCGGCTATGGCTTTAGCCTGTACAGTACACCGAGTGAGAACCTGTGCAGCCGTTTTTGCAAAATAGACACACAAGAGTTCGGTATTGTTGCGGGCGTTACCGATAAAGGTTACTACACCAACAGTTTCCACCTTGATGTTGAAAAAGCAGTGAATCCATACGATAAGCTCGATTTTGAGATGCCTTATCCGGCTATCGCGAACGGTGGTTTTATCTGTTATGGCGAATACCCGAACATGCAGCACAATATTGAAGCGCTGGAAAATGTGTGGGATTACAGCTATAGCCGTGTGCCGTATTATGGTACGAATACCCCGATAGATGAGTGCTATGAGTGCGGTTTTACCGGTGAGTTTGAGTGCACCAGTAAAGGTTTTACCTGCCCACGTTGTGGTAATCATGAGCCAACTAAAGTATCAGTGACTCGTCGTGTTTGCGGTTATCTGGGCAGCCCTGATGCGCGTCCGTTTAACTATGGTAAGCAAGAAGAGGTAAAACGTCGGGTGAAACACCTGTAACGCAGAGTTGATATAAGGTCTGATTTGAGTGATGCCTGTGATGCAAACACGATAGTTTGTGTGACGGCGTCACTTTTTTATTGCACAGACTCTTTTTTGCTGTACACCAGTCAATGCTTGAAGTGGGAATACTGCGGTGAACTATCATCAATACTATCCGGTCGATGTGATTAACGGGCCGGGAACTCGTTGTACACTGTTTGTATCGGGTTGTGAGCACCAGTGTCGGGGCTGTTATAACCAGTCTACATGGCGGCTTGATTCTGGACACCTGTTTACGCAGGCGATGGAAGATCAGATCATTGCTGATCTGTTAGATACTCGCATTAAGCGGCGCGGATTATCCCTTTCCGGCGGCGATCCGCTGCATCCTGCCAATGTTTCGGCAGTGCTTGCATTGGTTCAGCGGGTGAAACGCGAGTGCCCAGATAAAGATATTTGGTTGTGGAGTGGGTACACACGTGCCGAGCTAACGCCCACGCAACAAGCGGTATTGCCCTATATTGATGCGCTGGTGGATGGGAAATTTATTCAGGCTGAAGCTGATCCGGCATTGGTTTGGCGCGGCAGTGCGAATCAGATTATCCACCGCTTTACACTGTAAAGCGGTGTGTATTGCTCTGAGATTATATAGCTATGAGATTATGCAGCCAGTACAACGTATCTGACCGTTTAGTGTTAGCTATTTATCCGAAAGTGATTTTCGAGTATTACTCGGCTGAAACCGCTTCACCAAGCGGTGTTATCTGAGATGATTTATCTGATATCACGTGGAAAATCGCCTGCACTAATTGCCGTATATCATCTTGAGTGGCGATATACGGCGGCATAATGTAAATCAGCTTTCCAAACGGGCGTATCCAAACGCCGGCCTGCACAAATTGAGCCTGTAATTGCGCCGTTGATACCGGCTCTTTCATCTCGACAACCCCAATAGCGCCCAATACCCGCGTAGCGGCAACATGGGGCAATGCGGCCAGAGGCAGCAGTTCGGCTTTTAGCTGCGCTTCAATGTCAGCCACCTGTGTTTTCCATTCCCCTGTAGCCAGTAATGCCAAACTCGCGTTAGCAACACTGCATGCCAGTGGATTAGCCATAAACGTTGGGCCGTGCATAAAGCAGCCCGCTTCACCATTACAGACGGTATCGGCGACATGACGAGTGGTAATGGTTGCCGCCAGTGTCAGATATCCGCCTGTTAGTGCTTTTCCCAGACACAAAATATCGGGCGTGATACCCGCGTGTTCACAGGCAAACAATTTTCCGGTACGGCCAAATCCGGTGGCAATTTCATCGGCAATCAGCAATACACCATACTGATCACACAGCGCCCGCACTTTTTGTAAATAGTTCGGGTGGTAAATTCGCATGCCTCCCGCGCCTTGTACTATAGGTTCGAGGATCACCGCCGCAAGCGTTTGGTGATGCTGTTCTATCTGCTGGGCAAAAGAGGCGATATCGCGCTCATCCCACGGATCATTAAATCCACATTGTGGTGCATCAGCAAAACGGTGTTGTGGTAAAAACCCCCGATACAAGCCATGCATGGCATTTTCAGGATCACAGACCGACATCGCGCCAAAAGTATCACCGTGATAACCGTGCTTAATCGTCAAAAATTCCGCACGAGGCTCTGCCCGTGCCTGCCAGTATTGCAGTGCCATTTTCATGGCGACTTCCACCGCAACAGAACCTGAATCAGATAAAAATACACACTCAAGTTTGGCTGGCGTGATATCCACCAGCGTACGGCACAGTGTTATTGCAGGCTGATGGGTTATCCCGCCAAACATGATATGAGACATCTTAGGGATCTGAGCCTGTAATGCGGCATTGAGTGCCGGATGGTTGTAGCCGTGTACCGCCGCCCACCATGATGACATTCCGTCAATCAGTGCTGTTCCATCTTCTAAATAAATACGGGTTCCGTGTGCAGAGCTGACCGGATAGCAGGGCAGCGGGTGGCTCATCGATGTGTAAGGGTGCCAGATATGGCGCTGATCAAACTCAAGATCGGCAATAGAAGTCATGGCGATAAAATAACCTTATGTAAACCATTATTAATTCATGTTATTGACAGTGTACCTGTGAGAATTACACTAGCCAAAATTTTTTCACGATTATTTATCCGGCAATAGCATGGAGCAAGGTATGGAACAGCCTAGAGTGCAACCTACAGCGCAGCAGACATTAGCAGGCGATAACACCGTTCGTCATGATTGGACAGTAGAGCAGAGCCGTGCGTTGTTTGAGCTGCCATTTATGGATCTGCTGTATCGCGCCCAGCAGGTGCATAGGCAGTATTTTGATCCGAATCATGTGCAGGTAAGTACGCTTTTATCCATAAAAACAGGCGCTTGCCCAGAGGATTGTAAGTATTGCCCCCAAAGTGCACGCTACCAAACGGGCGTTGAAGCCGAGCGTTTGCTGGAAGTGGAGAGCGTGCTTGAATCAGCACGTAAAGCAAAACTGGCCGGTTCGAGCCGTTTTTGTATGGGGGCCGCGTGGAAAAATCCGAAAGCGCGTGATATGCCGTATTTGGTCAAAATGGTCGAAGGCGTTAAACAGCTTGGGTTGGAAACCTGTATGACACTCGGAATGTTGACAAGTGATCAAGCTGAAACACTGGCCGATGCGGGGCTTGACTACTACAACCATAATCTGGACACCTCGCCTGAGTTCTATCAGCAGATCATTACCACACGTACTTATGATGATCGCTTGAATACGTTAGCGCATGTTCGCTCTGCGGGTATGAAGGTGTGTTCCGGCGGTATTGTGGGCATGG
>NZ_JBOFRH010000581.1:0-1059 GCF_051650925.1 Plesiomonas sp. | reverse complement strand
CGATCCGGCGCTCACCGAGCGGGATCGTGCGTTCACCTTCCACCGGTAGCCACAACACACAGGCCAGCTTGTGTCGCACATGGCTGGTTTCCCAGCTCACACCACAGTTACCGGTTAGCGGCGCGACACACACAAAAGTAGTTTCCAGCGGTTGGCCGTGACGATCCACAGGGATGGTTTTTAGCTCCACCCCCAGATGCGGAAAATCTTGCTCCGGCTTACTGCCAGCATACGCGCCCAGATGTTGTTCGATCAGCGTACCAATCCACCCCTTGTCACGCTTGAGGTTGGGCGGTACGGGCAATCCACGCTGCGCGGCTAATTCGGCCAGCGAATACCCCGCCAGATCACGGGCGCGGTCAAACAGCGCCTGGCGAGAAACAGGAATCATGTCAGTGTTCATGCTCATTATCTTACCACCCTTTATGCCCTGTAGTGATCCACGGCACAGGGGTTACTTGTTGTTCATTTTTTGCGCAGCAAGATCGTTATTTATGGGATCCTTCACGAGCCCACGATCCGCCAATTTATAATGCAATGATTTATAAGGAAATATTAAATCATTTAGGGAGGCTAAGATCGCCGAGGCGAAATTATTGCTGGATAAATCACCGACAATGAACAGGATCTCCCCACTAGTTATCCACAGAAATCTTGGATAACCGTGGATAACCAACCGATACTGGCTGGATGAACAGGGGTTTGTGGTCAAGGTTCCGTGCGAGGGTGCACAAAACTGTCGATCTTGTCAGCGGTATGTGTGGATAAATTCGGCGCTGGCGGATCTTTGCTCAATCATGGATCTTTACGATCCTTTTGGTTTGTCTTCTTGTGGATTGTTTTGCTTTTGTTTATTTAATTCATTGTTTTTAATGTATTTAATTGATGGTTGTTGGCGCTTTATGGCCTGATCAGTACGGCGATTTATATGCAAGCGAGATATTTTTTCACAGTGATATCCACAGAAAAAGTGAATAAATTCGCCGAATTTTGGCAGAAGGTGTTTATAACTTCTCCGCAAAGCAAAAGTTATCCAAAGAGTGGCGAATAAAACAGCAA
>NZ_JBOFRH010000580.1:0-1364 GCF_051650925.1 Plesiomonas sp. | reverse complement strand
GGAAACGTGCCGTTGAACTGCTCTTGTTCACCCATTCTGACCTGAGAGAGTTGCTGTTGCATACGACGTAATGGGCGCAGTGACCAGTTGATCAGCACACTAATAATCACCACCACGCCAAGGCCGAGTGCCAGTAATACGCCCCAAAAACTGTGGGTCAGCCGTGCCAATGTCTGGCGCAGTGAGGATTCATCCTGCCCAACCTGCAAGCGCAGTGGGTACGCATAGTCGGGTAAGGTGAGCGTACGCGAAACCGTGATCAGCGCGCTATTTTCCGGCCCAACCCACTGTGTAGCAGCATTTTCTGCGCCTACACTATTATTTGTGCCTACACTATCTGCCGGTGGTTGCTGTTGCAGGCTGCTATCCCACAATGATCGCGAACGGATGATGCCAGACGGAGAGCTAACCTGCCAATAAAGCCCGCTGTAGGGCTGGCGAAAACGCGGATCACTGAGTAATCCGGTAACAACCGGTTTTCCCTCAGCAGATAATTCAATTCGTGCGCTCAGTTCATCAAGGTACAGCGTCAGGGTTTTGCTGGCTTCATCACGCAAATAGTGGTTAAAAATAGCGGGTAACAGCACGCCTGCGGTAAGTAATACCAGCAGTAACCACCCAATAGTTGCACCCAACACCCGCTGACGCAGGCTGACAGGACTACTGATCATTAATTCGATAGCCTAAACCACGGACGGTCTGAATAATCTGGCTATCAATTTTCCGCCTGATCCGCCCGATAAAAACTTCAATGGTGTTGGAGTCACGATCAAAATCCTGTTGATAAATACGTTCAACCAAATCGGTACGGGAGACGACTTTCCCTTGGTTGTGCATTAAATATGCTAAGACTTTATATTCCAGTGAGGTCAAATCGACGGTTTTACCTTGCCATGTCACACCAGCTGTTTGGGTATTGAGCGTTAATGCCCCAATCTGCAACACTGAGGCGGCATGCCCTGCTGCACGGCGACGCTGTACAGATAACCGAGCCACCAGCTCGGCCATCTGGAACGGTTTGGTTAAATAGTCATCTGCGCCGGCATTGAGGCCATCAATGCGCTGATGTAATTCAGTACGCGCACTTAAAATAATAATCGGTGTATGAATGCCTTCTGACCGCAAGCTACGTAATACGGTCAGGCCATCGAGTTTAGGCAGGCCAAGATCGAGCACAATAGCATCCCAGGTTTCACTGGTGGCTCGGTACAACGCATCAATGCCGTCGTGCGATTGTTCAACTGTCCATTGATGTTGGGTGAGCGCCTCGGCGATTTGTGCCGCCAGTGTCTGCTCATCTTCTACCACCAGTACTTTCATGTACGATCCCGTATAGCGATATCGATAATGCGTTATCTATAATG
>NZ_JBOFRH010000579.1:0-1936 GCF_051650925.1 Plesiomonas sp. | reverse complement strand
CCAAAAATGCTTGCCGGAAAAACGGTGGGTTGGAAAAAGCGTGATTACCTCGCTTGGCTGCAAGATAAAGATAATTCAATGACGTTGTCATCGAAGTAAGAAAATATGGGGCAGATATGATTATCTGCCCTGTTTTTTTGCCTTCGACGTACGTGAGACAAGATGCAGCAAAAGCTTATCTTTTGTTTGCGCATGGCTCATGAGTATAAATGATTTAACTCATTGATTTATTTTATATGTCACCAGAATTAGCACAATGTAACACCTCGGTTATTAATAATATACCGCAAGGCAGATCTCCCCGAAAACCAGCGTTCAAGTATTCATCCAAAGCCAAAAGTGGTTTCCCCTATCGAGGGATGTGGTTCCCAGTTTTGCCTGAGGATGGCGAGCTTGATCTGCCCATCATGAAGAAAATTTGCCAACTGATCATTGATGGTGCGTTGGTTGCAAGCTCACGTGTATTTGCTGTGCGCTATGACTTTTCTGCTCAAGAGAGCAGTCATAATAATCAAGTGATGAGTGACTTCTTGCGGGTATTCAAACGTGAGTTTGGCAAGTTGTACCCTGAGTCATTTTTCGGCTATTGCTGGGTACGGGAGAAGTCTGTTAAGTCAAGTTATCCGCATTATCACGCGGTATTCCTGTTTAGCGGCCACAAGATAAAAAGTCCTCATAAGATCAATTTGCTGGTGGAGAGCTGCTGGCAAAACGTTAGCCAAGGTCGCGTCTGGTTTCCTAAAAATCAGGCTTACCTTGTCAAACGGGATGATCTTGAGTCTCTGATTGAGCTGATTTGTCGCTGTAGCTATCTTGCGAAAAAAGAGACCAAAGAGATTGATTCATCGGTACGACGTATTGGTAAAAGCATGCTTAAACCGGCTGGTCAACGTAAATCACGAGGCCGAGTGCGAAGTGCTGGCAAGTGTCCAAGTCCTGCTATGTCTGCAACAGATGTGCACTCTGAGCACAGTGAACCATTGGCATCTGAAACAAGTCCAGCCTTACTCGACAGCGTCTTTACGCAGGGTGTGTTGCCTTCATTCGTTTGTGCAGTATCTGAGCAGCAGTTACATGAGCCTGTTGCCAGTGCTGATCCGCAAGACTCTATGCCACCCATTGCTGACGCTATCTTGCAGGCAGTCGCGCAAGTTCAGGTGAATGACGCTCTGAAAGAGAGCGTAAAAGGGAACGCAAAACAAAATTCGGTTAAGTCAGCATCCAAGAGTAAAACCAAGTGGTCTGCCGTGGCGGAGTTGGTGAGTTCAGCAAGCCACCCAGCTTCAGCGCATGTAAAAGCGCATAGACATAATTTCCTGTTTGAAGCGTTCACCGAGGGCGTATCACCGGCAGAGTATCGCGAACGCTACGGATTAACAGCGCAGCAATTTAGGGATTACACCAGAGATCTGCAGGTGCCGAGCATCAGGAAACTTTTCTGGGCTAAACATCGTATGCAGTGGGCGCAATCCTCATTGAGCTTAGACGAGTACATGGCGATCCACCAGCTCAAGACCACTGATGCCAAACGACAGTTGCGCCGTAAACCGATGAGTGCCGAATGGCAAGCACATGCCAAGCGTTATTACCGTGACTATTGGCCGCAAGGTGTATCGGTTGCCGCTTATGCCAAGCTGCATAACGTACCGATAACCAGCTTACGTCGTTACGTGGTGAATTTTTCTCAGGGGCTGATTACCCCAAGCATCCTGTTACGTTGGATGTGATCTTCATTGATACCTACAGCTGCGCGGCGGTTGGTTAGCAATAGGAGATGCACTGATGCATTTAAGAAAGCGTAAACGTAAACCACTGCCATCACCGCTACTGTTTTTGTGCGTGGATTACGAACCAAAGACCAAGTACGAATACTGGGTATGGTGGCGTGAACGGTATCGTTATGAGCTCATGAATACCGGAATCAGCATTACCGAGT
>NZ_JBOFRH010000578.1:0-2950 GCF_051650925.1 Plesiomonas sp. | reverse complement strand
CATAATCACCATTTTCAGTTCCAGCAAGGCACATTGATCAATATTGATCGTGAGCGTCGCTCTGTCACACTGGCAGAGATCCGCGATGAAAATAATGAATTGCTGGTGCCTGAACGTGAGCTGTTCTTTGATGTATTAGTGATGGCGCTAGGCAGTAAATCAAATGATTTCCGCACCGAAGGTGTGGCTGATAACTGTATTTTCCTTGATAGCCCAGATCAGGCAAACCGTTTCCATGAAGCGATGCTGAATCAGTTCATGAAGTTCTCGGCCCAGCCAGAGAAACAAGAAAAAGTGAACATTGCCATTGTCGGTGGGGGAGCAACAGGGGTAGAACTCTCTGCTGAACTGCATAATGCGGTTAAACAACTGCACAGCTATGGTTTTGAGGCACTTGATAGCCGCCATCTGAATGTGACTCTGGTAGAAGCCGGTGAGCGTATTTTACCTGCACTGCCAGTGCGAATTTCATCTGCGGCACACCTTGAGCTGACGAAGTTAGGTGTTAATGTGCGTACACAAACCATGGTAACGAAAGCCGATGCCGGTGGTTTGCATACCAAAGATGGTGATTACATTCCTGCTGAGCTGATGGTTTGGGCAGCAGGGATTAAAGCACCTGATTTTATGAAAGATATCGCAGGTCTGGAAACTAACCGTATCAATCAGCTAGTGGTTGAACCTACGTTGCAAACGACCCGTGATTCACAGATCTTTGCCATTGGTGACTGTGCGAGTTGTCCGCAGGAAGATGGCTCATTTGTGCCACCGCGCGCACAATCTGCGCATCAGATGGCCAGCTTGTGCTATGACAACATTCTGGCGCTATTTGATGGTCGTGACCTGAAAAAGTACGTGTATAACGACCGTGGTTCGCTGGTTTCACTGTCTAAATTCAGTACGGTAGGCAGCCTGATGGGTAACTTAATGCGTGGATCAATGATGATTGAAGGGCGCATTGCACGTGTTGCTTATATTTCATTGTATCGAATGCATCAAGTTGCATTACACGGCTACATTAAAACTGGTTTGATGATGTTGGTCGGCCGAATTAACCGTGTTATTCGCCCAACATTGAAACTGCATTGATTTATTAAATCGAGTCTCTGTTTTTAAAAAGCATCACGTTATCGTGGTGCTTTTTTTATTTCAGCGTGCTGACTATCTGTTCAGATCGCATTTTGAGGATTAAGCCTGTAAATCGTACTTATTGCATGGAGTAAGCCGAAAGAATGAACTAAGGTTTATTACAGGGGTATCTTCATTATTTATTTCCCCGAGATTAAAAATAAGTGCGCAGTCATTAGAGGCTGACCACACATTGGCGTAATCGACAGAGAGTATGCAGATGAAAGGGATCGTGTTTACTGAATTTATGGATATGGTATCGCATGTATTTTCAGAGGATATGGTCGATGATGTGATAGATGATGCAAAACTGCCGCACGGCGGGGCATACACGGCCGTAGGTACATATCCTTTTAGTGAAATGGCCAGTCTAGTCACAGCGCTTTCCGTGCGAAGTGGTATTCCGGCAGGTGATCTGATCCATCAATTTGGTCAATTTTTGTTTGGCCGTTTCAGCCAGCTTTATCCGCAATTTTTAGTGGGTCATACCACCACATTTAGCCTACTGGCCGGTATTGAAGATGTTATTCATGCCGAGGTGAAAAAACTGTATCCCGATGCCGAACTACCCGCTTTTGATGTACTCGAACAGACCGAACAGCGCCAACTGTTGCAATATCGCTCACCCCGTTGTTTAGACCGTTTAGCACAAGGGTTGGTTGAAGGGGCATTATTGCATTATCGTCAAACTGGGCGCGTTATTTTGCATCCACAACAAGATAAATCGACGCTGATTGAAATTACGCTAACCTCAGATAGCTAGTATGATTATGGATAACTCTCATCCTGATATTCTGAAATTACAGCGGCGCATTGAGAGAGAGCGCAATGCACGTAAAGAGGCTGAGCGTTTACTTGAAGTAAAGAGCCTTGAGCTCTATTCCGCCAATATTTTATTAGAGAGTGCTGCGAAGGGGCTTGAAGCCCAAATAGCGATTCGTACCGAAGAGTTAAAACAAGCGCTGATCCGCTCAGAGCAGGCAGTTAAAGCAAAAAGTGAATTTTTTGCGATGATGAGCCATGAAATTCGCACGCCGATGAATGGTGTGCTGGGTATGGCTGAGTTGCTTGCCGCCACACCATTGAATATGGAACAAGATGAATTTGTTGAAACCATTCGTTCGTGTGGGCAGTCGCTCATCTCCCTGATTGATGGCATTCTTGATCTTTCTCGTATCGAAGCCGGAAAATTGCGCTTAGAGGAGTCAGTATTTGATTTAAGCGAGTTGCTCTATAGCATCATCACTCTGTTTAGCCCTAAGGCTGTGAAGCAAGGTATAAAGTTGGAGCTGAAAGGTGCGCAAGGTAAGCATTTTATCTATGGCGATATTACCCGCTTGCGACAGATCATCTCGAATTTAGTCAGTAATGCATTAAAATTTACTGAGCAGGGCAGCGTTGTTGTGGTATTACAGCTCAACCCTATCTCCCCAGAGTCTGAACTTCAGCATCTGTTTCAAGCTACCGTACGGGTAGAAGATACGGGTATTGGGTTAACTGATGAGCAGCAAAGCCGGTTGTTTAAACCCTTTGAGCAGGCTGATAGCTCAACCACTCGCCGTTTTGGTGGGAGTGGATTAGGGCTGGCGATAAGCCATCAGCTTATTCAGATGATGGGTGGCAGTATTTCCGTTGTCAGTGAATCGGGAAAAGGCAGTTGTTTTGCCATTAGTTGGCCGATGAGAGCGGCGTTGGCGATTGAGCAACCATTATCAACATTACCGGTTTTGCCTGAACACATCAAATTGCAGCATGTTTTGCTGGTGGAAGATAATAAAACCAACCAGCGTCTTTCGTTAAAAATTCTGGAAAAACTAGGGTT
>NZ_JBOFRH010000577.1:0-4117 GCF_051650925.1 Plesiomonas sp. | reverse complement strand
GATTCGAACCTGTGACCCACGGCTTAGAAGGCCGTTGCTCTATCCAACTGAGCTAAGGGTGCACTCACTATTGAATAGTGGTCGGTGAGAGAGGATTCGAACCTCCGACCCACTGGTCCCAAACCAGTTGCGCTACCGGGCTGCGCTACTCACCGACTGTTGTCACGTATTAATAATCGAACACCTGACTTGATAGGCTTTGAATTATACTGAGATGTGCTGACGAGTCAAAATGTTTTTAGCATCAAGAGCTTCAAGCGCTCAAAATCACAGCAGTTATGCGTTTTTTCGGCTACCATTTTTCCTGTGTGATGCCTACTGACACCTTTACTGGTTTCTGACACAATATGCACTCCGAAAATTTGTAGGGGATCGCTTGTCTGATGGCTGCAATGATTATTGACGGGAAAACGATTGCGCAACAAGTTCGTGCAACCGTAGCGCAACAAGTACAACAACGTATCGCGCAGGGAAAACGCGCTCCCGGTCTGGCTGTTGTGCTGGTAGGGCAAGATCCCGCCTCACAAATCTATGTAGGCTCAAAACGCAAAGCCTGCGAAGAAGTGGGTTTTGTTTCCCGATCATATGATTTACCGGTGAGTACAACGCAAGCTGATTTACTGGATTTAATTGATACTCTAAATCAAGCCTCTGATATTGATGGCATATTAGTGCAACTGCCATTACCCGAACACATTGATACAACGCAAGTTATTGAACGGATTCATCCGAATAAAGATGTTGATGGTTTTCACCCCTATACAATAGGCCGACTGTGCCAACGGATCCCAACATTACGCCCTTGTACACCAGGGGGGATCATGACGTTGATTGAACAGTGCGGAATTGATACTTACGGGATGGAAGCGGTCGTGGTTGGTGCATCAAATATTGTTGGCCGCCCAATGTCACTTGAACTGCTACTAGCTGGCTGCACCGTCACCACAACTCACCGTTTTACCCGTGATTTGGAAAGCCATGTACGCCGCGCAGACTTGCTGGTTGTTGCAGTAGGTAAACCGCACTTTATTCCGGGCGACTGGATTAAACCGGGCGCAGTGGTCATTGATGTCGGTATCAACCGTCAGGCTGACGGTAAAGTTGTCGGTGATGTTGATTTTGCTGCTGCACAAACACATGCTGCATGGATAACACCGGTTCCTGGAGGGGTTGGCCCGATGACTGTCGCAACCCTGATGCAAAATACGCTGCTAGCGTGTGAAAAGTATCACGATTAATCACTCTTTTAGGTGTGAACTTAGCAATTAGTGCGGGTTAATTTGCATTAGCCCGCCGTTTCCGGCATCAAGTAGTGTTGTATTCTATCAATAACAAGCATCCAGCCAGTATGAGCTACTTTTATGCCTGAACACTCATCTTTACAACACCCATCCTCTTCACCTGATAGTCATCACTCAACGCCAAGAAAATACCGCCACCGCTTATATAACGTTGTGTTTAATACTCAGCGGCGCTCCGGCCGTATCGTTGAGCTAGTCCTGTTATTCTCAGTACTTCTGAGTGTTGCGGTACTCATCATAGGCTCAACACTGACCAAACAATCATACTGGTATTCATGGTTTATCTGGTGTGAAATCGGGTTTAGTATCATTTTTAGCTTGGAATATCTGCTACGGCTGTACTGCTCTCCCAAACCTCTGCGTTATGCGAGTAGCTTTTATGGCATGGTCGATCTGCTATCTATCCTTCCGGTCTATCTCTCTTTGCTGTTTCCTGGGTTAGAGTACACCTTAATGCTGCGTCTGCTGCGTATGTTCCGGCTGTTTCGCATCCTAAAACTTGTTCGTTATATGTCAGAGGCCAATCTACTCTGGCGTTGTCTGATACAAACCCACCGTAAAGTGCTGGTCTTTTTTGGTGCGGTCGGGCTGATGGTTTGTCTGTTTGGCAGCATAATGTTTGTTGTGGAAGGGCCGCAAAATGGCTTTACCAGTATTCCAATGGGTATCTACTGGGCCATTGTTACGCTAACAACGGTAGGATATGGTGATCTTGTGCCGCATACACCACTGGGTCGGGTCATCGCCTCATTGGTGATATTAATTGGTTATTCGATTATTGCTGTTCCAACAGGCATTCTCACTGCACAACTCACGGAAGAGTTACAGAAAAACAAAGACAGGTTACGCTGTGATCACTGCCACCGAACTGGGCATGATGCTGATGCGCTACACTGCAAATTTTGCGGTGCTGCTCTTCCTAAAAAAAGATAAAAAATCAGCGGGAGTCTTACTCCCGCTTATCTATAGCTGTAGAAATAATAAAAATTTGTCTCGCAATAAGCGATAACAGTTACGCTCTGCGCCAGGTTGTGCCTTGCGCACCATCTTCCAGTACGATGCCCATTTCAGTCAGACGGTTACGTGCGGCATCAGCCGCAGGCCAGTCTTTACTTGCCCGAGCATCATTGCGCTGCTTAATCAACGCTTCAATTTCAGCGACTTCATTACCGTTATCGGCTTGGGTATTACCTTGCAAAAACAGTTCTGAATCTTGCTGTAACAGGCCAAGAACATCACCAAGTTGACGCAATTCCGCAGCCAATGCACTGGCTGCTGCCATATCGGTTGTTTTTAGGCGATTAATATCACGCGCCATATCAAAGAGTA
The DNA here is from genome assembly GCF_051650925.1 of Plesiomonas sp. Lineage (NCBI taxonomy): Bacteria > Pseudomonadati > Pseudomonadota > Gammaproteobacteria > Enterobacterales > Enterobacteriaceae > Plesiomonas > Plesiomonas sp. The sequence continues at coordinate 1,487 of NZ_JBOFRH010000577.1, read as the reverse complement.
CTGAATACGCTTCTGGTGTATTAAAATCATCATCCATGGCAGCGCGGAAGCGGGCCACAAAAGCCTCTCCGCCAGCCGGTAATGCTGCATTATCCACACCGCGTAATGCGGTATATAAACGCTCAAGTGCCGTACGTGCCTGATTTAAGTTCTCTTCACTGTAATTTAACTGGCTACGATAGTGGCCTGACATCAGGAAATAGCGCACGCTTTCTGCATCATAATGTTGTAATACATCACGAATGGTAAAGAAGTTGCCGAGTGATTTTGACATTTTTTCACGATCAATCATCACCATACCGGAGTGCATCCAGTAATTGACGTAAGGGGTATCATGCGCACAGCAAGACTGTGCAATTTCATTTTCATGGTGCGGGAACATTAAATCTGAACCACCGCCATGAATATCAAAATGCTCACCCAATTGCTTACTGTTCATCGCTGAACACTCAATATGCCAGCCTGGGCGACCCGCACCCCACGGCGATTGCCAAGTAGGTTCGCCCGGCTTAGACATTTTCCAGAGTACAAAATCAACCGGATTACGCTTGGCTTCATCAATATCAACACGCGCACCGGCTTGTAACTGTTCTACATCCTGACGGGATAATTTTCCGTAATCATGGAAAGTATCTACAGAGAACATTACATCACCATTACTGGCAACATAGGCGTGGCCACGATCAAGCAGGCGTTGCACCAGTTCAATAATTTCAGTGATGTGCTGAGTCGCGCGTGGCTCAAGATCTGGACGCTTCATATTCAGGGCATCGAAATCAGCGTGCATTTCACCGATTAAGCGTTCAGTGAGTTGATCACAGGTCTCACCGTTTTCAGCCGCACGTTTGATAATTTTGTCATCAACATCAGTGATGTTGCGTACAAATGTCAGGTCATAGCCTAAATAGCGCAAATAGCGCGTGACAACATCAAATGCAACAAAGGTACGACCATGACCGATATGACATAAATCATAAATGGTTACTCCACAGACATACATGCCAACCTTTCCCGCATGAATAGGTTTAAATTCTTCTTTTTGTCTTGTCAGCGTGTTGTAAATCTTCAGCATCGTGTAGTACCAAGTTAGCCTGTAGAATGATAACCAAAACTGATAATCAGAAGCGGATATTGAACCGATAAAATGCAACTAATGCAAGCATGCCTAAGGGAAATCACCGTTCATCGGTACATATAGACAAGAATTTCCCCGTAATTGATTGCGCTTTCATTTGCCCAAACAGCCGCTTTCGGTACAATCAGCGCCTAAGCTGAGCCTTTGTTCCGGCATCAGGTACAGTATCTAACCAGTTACGCAGTAAAGCACCACGGTATTGCGTAACTCTTTTACCTTACTTTAGGATGGTTTTCATGATCACACTACACACTAACCACGGTGACATCGTTCTGCAACTGAACCACGAACAAGCACCGGTAACTGCAAAAAACTTCGAAGACTATTGCCGTGAAGGTTTTTATAACAACAC
>NZ_JBOFRH010000576.1:0-1236 GCF_051650925.1 Plesiomonas sp. | reverse complement strand
ACACGCCTGCGGTCATCGGTCATTAACGCAGCAGACCCATGATCATAGATGGGGTTTGGTTGGCCTGAGACAGCACCGAAATACCCGCTTGCATCATCATGTTTTGCTTGGTCATGTTGGCAGACTCTTTGGCGATGTCAGCATCCATGATACGGCCTTTGGCCACGCTCACGTTCTCTTCGATGTTAGACAGGTTGTTGATGGTAGACTGGAAACGGTTTTGTACCGCACCCAGTTTAGCCATAGAGCTGCCCATTGCAGCAATAGACGTATCAAGGCCTTTAACAACTGCAGCGATGTCAGCAGAACCTGCAATTCCTTTAGAAGGAGAGGCAAATGCAGCGCTAGTATCCACCTTCACAGTAATCTTGTCAGCGGAGGTCATTTCTGCACCCACCTGGAAAGAGATACCTTTATCCAAGCCACCACTCGCAAACAGAGCCTTACCTGCGAAAGAGGTAGTCTTCTGAATACGGGTCAGCTCTTCGTTCAGCGCGGTGAACTCTTCGTTCAGGGCTGTTTTATCTGCAGAGGTGTTAGTACCGTTAGATGATTGCAGAGCCAATTCACGCTGACGTTGCAAAATATTAGACGCTTCTTTCATTGCGCCTTCAGCCGTTTGTGACATAGAGATACCGTCAGCCGCATTACGCTGAGCAACAGACAGACCACGGGTCTGAGTTTCCATACGGTTTGCAATTTGCAGACCGGCAGCATCGTCTTTAGCGCTGTTGATGCGCAGACCGGTAGACAGGCGCTGTTGAGAAGTGTTCAGGCTCAGCTGGGTGCCGGCTAAAGAACGCTGTGCTGTTAGGGAAGGCTGGTTAGTATGAACGGATAATGACATATGATATCTCCTATAATCCTAAAATAGAAAAGGTCTCAAACCTTGTTACTGGTATTAGGCGGAGGAACGCGAGAATTGCTTAAATTTTTTTTATAATCTTTTTAATACGAAGGTGTGAGGTGGCCGGTTCTGGCCACAAAAACGCGCAGGATCAATCCGGCGCGTAGAATCGAGGCTCAACAGGTCAGCAGTGCCACCACAGTCTGGCGCGACACACCAACCTGAGCCAGTAAGCTAGACAGCGGTTTATTGGTGATACGATCAGAAATACCGACAGCATCGGTGTCGGGCATCTGGGTATAGCGCCCTTGCAACTGATGCTCAATCTGCTGCTGATAGCGAGCCAGATCTTGCAGTGAACTGCGGATCTGCTGCATCAGGTGCTCAAT
>NZ_JBOFRH010000575.1:0-4976 GCF_051650925.1 Plesiomonas sp. | reverse complement strand
TTGGGTTACTGATGACCCTAGACTATCGCATCCAGCGATCTTTGCGTCGGCGTGTCGGCATAATGCTTGGTAAGACCAAACCAATGAGCAGACCAATACCGGCAACACCACCGCCGTAGATAAACCAGCGCATCAGGATCTCGCGCTTTTCACCATTGAGTTGGCTACTGAGCAGTTGCACTTTATCCTGCGTATTTTTCAATTCGCTTTTCAGGCGGTTATTCTCATCTTGCAGAGTGCTCAGTTCAGAGTCACTGCTGCTGACTTTGCGCTGCATCTCTTTGGTGCGTTCTTGCCAGCTACTGTCAATGGTTGTGAGTTTTTCACTCAGGGTTTTTACCTGTGCTTCAAGTTCTGGCACACGGGTTCGCAAACTGGGCTGGGGGCTTAACTGATTGGCCGGTAACCAAACCTGACGCCCTTTACTGTCAGTCACCTGCGCATAACCCGCTTGTGCGTTCGATGCGTTGAGTGTCACCGGCTCACCAGCATTGAGTGTGCCAACAATACGGTACTGATTACCGGGGCCTGAGTGCACGTAAGTTTGCAGCTCATCGGAGATATAACGTGTTTCTGAAGCCTGTGCGCTGAACGTGCAAGCGGCCAGCAGCAGAGCGGCAATGTTTGTGCTTAGTTTGGACATAAGGTCAAATTTTGTGCGTGTTCAAGATGGGGGAATAGTAGAAGGTTTGCGGGAGTGAAGCAAATCGGTGGTGCGCCAGTTTGACGCACCACCCAGTAGCACTGTTATCTTTTGGACTCTTTTTCGGCGATTAAGAGAACACCGCGCGGAAAAAGTAGAAGAAAATGATCGACAGGAACGCGCCTGCAGGCAGGGTAATGATCCATGATGCGACAATATTGCGCACCACGCCCAAATTCAGCGCTGCAATGCCACGGGCAAAGCCGACACCCAATACTGCACCGACCAATGTTTGGGTGGTGGAGATAGGTAAGCCTGTACCAGAAGCGATAACCACGGTAGTGGCGGTAGCAAATTGTGCAGCAAAACCACGGCTTGGTGTCAGATCAGTGATCCCCGTGCCGACGGTTGCCATCACTTTATGGCCCAGCAGTGCTAGACCAATCACGATACCGACCGCGCCAAGCGGTAAGATCCACCAGACGATTGGCGAGGTACTTTGTAAATCGCCTCCGCTGTTGATCACGGCAACAATTGCTGAAAGTGGGCCAATGGCATTGGCAACATCGTTTGAGCCATGGGCAAATGCCATCGCACAGGCGGTGATCACCATCAGCACACTAAAGACCCGCTCTACACCGGCAAACCCATTTTTAGATACGGCTTTGGCAGTAAAGCTTTTGCTGGAGATATACAGGTAGCCACCAACCATTACGGCGAAGGCAGATAACACGGAAATCAGCAGTGTTTCGCTGTCGCTCAGATCCAGACCAACATGTTTTAAGCCTTTTTTGATGGTTACTAAGAAAATAACCAGCGCGGTCAAAAACATGTATACCGGACCATAGCGTTTAGCATTTTTCATCGGGTTTTCGGTATCAAATATCAGCCGTTGTGCACTGATAAATATGCCGTAAGCCAGTACCCCCGCAATCAGCGGCGTAACCAGCCAGCTCCCGACGATGCCTTTTACACTGCTCCAGTCAACCGCATGTGGCCCAACAGACACACAGGCAAAACCGATAATTGCACCGATAATGGAGTGGGTGGTGGATACCGGCCAACCCATGAATGATGCTACGATCAGCCAAGTACCGGCTGCCAGTAGCGCCGACATCATGCCAAAGACCAAAATTTGCGGTTGATGGTTGAATAACGAGGTCTCAATGATCCCGTTACGAATGGTTTGGGTAACTTCACCACCGGCCAGATAAGCGCCGGCAAACTCAAAGATCATCGCGATAATAATCGCTTGTTTAATCGTGACCGCTTTTGAGCCAACAGAGGTGCCCATTGCATTGGCGACATCATTTGCGCCGATACCAATAGCCATCAGTAAGCCTAAAAGGGCCGCGACCAGCACGATAAGTGAGCCGTGTTGTGCCAAAATTTCCATTGAATTACCTATTATTTGCTACGTTATGAGCGAGCTAGCATCAATTCCAGACGAGCGCCTACGCGCAATGCCTGATCGGCTAAATCACCCACCCATTCCAGAGTCTTGTACAGGAACACCACATCAATCGGATTGAATTGATCTTCCAGCGTCAAAAGCGTCTGACGTAGCAGGATCTGGAGGTGGTCTGTATCATCTTCGATGTGATCCAACTCCGTGATCATCGTTTCTACTAGTGCAACCTCACGGCCTTTAAAGCCGGTTTCGAGCAAGCCGTCCATTTCGGCGATAACTCGATTTGATTGCGCAGTTGCATCCAAGCAGCGTTGCAGATAGTTCATGAAAGCAGGGTGCATTTCATCGGGAATGCGCAAATGGCGGCCGATAATGCGCCCAGAGATGTCTTTCGCACGGTTGGCAAGTTTGTCTTGCTGAGTCAGCAATTCAAGCATGTCAGTACGGTCAACGGGCAGGAATAAGCCGCGTGGCAGCTTAAGTCGGATCTCACGTTTCAGCGTGTCTGCCTGTTTCTCAAGCTGAGAAATATGCTCGCGTAGCTGATTCGCTTTTTCCCAATCATCATTTGCTGTGGCTTCAAAAAAAGGCACCAGCTGCAAGCAGCACTCGTGCACCTTTTTCGCATGCTCACCCAAAGGTTTGATGGGAGACTTGGCAAAAAGACCTAAAATAGTATTAACTGGCATAACCAATGTACCTATGTTGGCGTTTAATTGCGCAACAGTTGTCAGAGGATGCGCATGTTATCGTATGTCACCGCAGACTTCACCCGCTTGACGTCAAATAACCTCATTTTTCTGCTGCCATTAAGATAAAAAAGCAGTGCTATTTACGTGACAACATCTGGTTTCCCATTATGAATACTGAAATTGAGCTGAAATTTATTGTGTCTCCGGCGATTGAAGCCCCGCTGTTACAACTGCTGAAAAAACAGCAGATCAGCGAGCAGCGCCAGCGACAATTGATCAACACCTATTATGATACGCCCGCGCAACTTTTGCGTAGTGCCAAAATGGGATTACGTGTACGCACGGCAGATAACGCGCATACCCAGACCTTAAAAACAGACGGTCGGGTAGTCGCAGGGTTGCATCAGCGGCCAGAATTTAATGTGGCTATCACACAGGAAACGCCTGATTTGGCGCTGTTTGATGCTGATATCTGGCCAGCAGAGTGGGATGTCAGTGCGGTGAATGCGCAATTGCAACCGCTGTTTAATACCGATTTTTTACGCCAGCAGTGGCTGATTCGTTGTGAAGATCATGATGAAGCAGGTAAGCCGTGCAACCGTTTTTCTGAGATAGAGCTGGCGTTTGATCAGGGTTGGGTGATTGCCGGTGATCGCCGTGAAGCCATTTGTGAGATAGAGCTTGAGCTGATCAGTGGCCAGCCACGTGCGCTGTTTCAGTTGGCAGCGCAATTGTGTCAGTTGGGTGGATTACGTCAGGGCAGTGATAGCAAAGCAGCACGTGGATACCGTTTGGCGCAGCAACTGGCATCGCCACGCGCTGGGTTGGATCATTGTGCCGCGGATATGGCCGCTCCGATGCCATTGATGGTGGTATCACGAAAAGCCACGCTGGAGCAGGCTTTCGTGCAGGCATTAGAGCAGGCGCTGGCTCACTGGCAGGCCAATGAAGCGCTGTTTCATTCCGCGCTCGGTACAGTGACTGAGCCGACGTATCGAGCACCATTAGCGTGGTCTGCACTGAAAGAGGTACGTTGTGCGGTTGATTTTATCCGCCAATGGTTCACGCTGTTTGGCCGGCAAATTCCACGCAAAGCAACTGCGGCTTTGCGGCAGGATTTACTGTGGCTTGATGAGCAACTGGCGGTTGTTGATGGTTTAAGCCCATTAGCAGCATGGTTAGAACAATCGGATGTTGCGTTGCAAACCCGTGCGCCAGCATTGTTTGAGGCCGCTGAAGTGGCACTGCGGCCACTGTGCAGCGCCCATTATCAAGCGTTATTGCTTAGCCCACGTTATGCTCAACTGTTGCTGACGTTTAACCAGTGGTTAATTGAACAACACTGGCAGGGCTTCACGGATGCAAAAGGCAAACAGGATTTAGCCGCACCGGTGAAACGGTTTGCCGATATCCAGTTGGCGCGTCAGTGGTCTGAGGTAAAAAGTGTCTTTGTTGGTGCAAAACCGCTGGCACGGCAAAACTATCTGGATCAAATGCCACGGGTGCAGCGTTATGCTCAAACTGAACTGGCTCTAGGTGGGCTGTATTCTGCTGAACTCTGTTTGCCATTCCGACAGGCATGGCAGGCGTTGTGGGCACAACAACAGACGCTGCAACAGCATGATGTGGTGCGCCGCTTTGTTCAGAAATATACCGACAGTCTGCTTGCTACTGCAAACGCAGAGCAGGAGAGCGTAGACAATACAGAGCATGACTTGACGCTGGATACAGAGTTGCTTGCGCGTTGTGAGCAGCTATTGAGCAGCCTGAATGCTGAAGAAGTGCATCAGGTCGGGCAGTTAGAGTTGGCGCGGCATCATGCCTTAGCTCAGGCCGGATATTGGTTTTGATGATTAACTGGTTGTTTTAATGCTTGGCAACATAATACTTAGCAACATGGTGCAGAAATAAATCGGTAAGATGAGGGATAAAAGAGAAGGGCTGATGTTGTATCAGCCCTTTTTTACGTCTTTCTTTATGTCTCTTTGCTTGCCTGAGTCTGTTCGCTGTTTATTGGCGTGATGGACCATAAAATAGCAGAGGCTTGGTATTGAGTGAGTCGGTCAACGTTAAGACAAGTATCAGCATGGGCACTTACTTAATGTGCCTTTTTTACCCGGATAACGCGCCTCAATACAGGCGCGGTGAAATTCGGCTTCCGTTAATACCGGCAGTTCAGGGTGAGTTTTCTGCATATGTTCAACATAACGCAGGTAATCTGGTACACCAA
>NZ_JBOFRH010000574.1:0-11540 GCF_051650925.1 Plesiomonas sp. | reverse complement strand
GGTTTAGATTGATCCACATATTGCCAGTTAGGTAAGTGGTCTGCCCATGGGCCGTACAGCAAGCCAGACTGTTTTAAGATATGGAAATTCTCACCGTTAACCCACAGCAGATCGACCGAGCCTTTTTGATCTCTGCCTGCTCTCTTTTCCGCCTGAATACGCGTAATAGCTTCACTGATATCCGCCGTTTTGACATGAATAACATCAATGCCATAGCGCTGTTTTACCTCTTTGGCTGCCCATTGCAGATAAGCATTGGTATTTTCATTACCGCCCCATGCATTGAAGTAGAGTGTTTGCCCTCTGGCTTGTTGCTCGAGTGCTGCCCACTCATTGGTATTGGCGGCATAACTAATGTGGGAAGAAAGCAAACCAGAGATAAGCCACAGCGTGGTTAAACAGCAAAAGCGGGTAAACATGGTTTATCATCCTTGAGGGAAAATCAGTCTTTAGGTCTTAAGCGTTCAGTATGGCAGTTCCCTGCTAACGGCGTTATACGCTACATCAACATACACGACAAACGGGCATAGATTATGGCGCTGGTTTGGCACGCTTACTTATACACCGTTTTATGAATACCGGAAAAATACCGATAAGCAGCAAAGAGATCAGAATAACGGGCGATAAAATATCCGCAGGGTGGCGAATTTGGCTTAGTTGAGTACCGGCATTCACATAAATCAGTGCGGCTGGCAGCATTCCTAACTGACTAACCCAGTAATAGGTACGGCTACGTATCTGCGTCAGCCCCATTAAAATATTCACCAAGAAAAATGGAAACAGGGGGATTAAGCGCAGCGTGAGTAAATACAACAACCCCTCTTTGGCTAATCCAGCATTAATGGTTTGTAAACGTGCCGGAAAACGCCGCTCTACGCTCTCTTTCAGGCAATAGCGGGAAACCCAAAACGCTAGGGTTGCCCCGATACTTGAGGCAAAAGAGACCAACAGTACCCCCAGTGGCAAGCCAAACAGCGCACCGGTTGCCAGCGTCATAATGGTTGCGCCGGGCAAAGAGAGCGTAACAACAGCAATATACAGAATAAAGATAACCAGCCATGCCTGACGAGGGGCTGCATCGCGCCAGAGTAACAGTGCGGTATAGCGCTCTTGAAGGTGTTCGAGCGTCAAAATGTGCTGTAGCCCAAAGATAAAATAGAGCGAAATCAGCCCAATGAGTAATGCACCCAGCCCCAGTTTTCGGTACATGGTGATCAGTTCCTTGCGTGCATAAAGTCACGGTATTACAGCACAAAAAAGATAAAACAGAGCGAAAACACAAAAGTATGGGATAGAGCAAAAATGTAAGCAAGGGGATAAAACGAAAGAGGATTTACAGTGACTACGAAGATAAAAAGCGAAGAGATAAGAAAAAAATAGACCCGAAGTGGCGGAGGAGGTGAGATTCGAACTCACGAACGCTTTCGCGTCGCCGGTTTTCAAGACCGGTGCCTTCAACCGCTCGGCCACTCCTCCACTCGGGTGATGCGCACTATAGAGATCTGCTTTGCCAATGTAAACCCCCTGCAAAACTGAATGCGCATATTTTCAACATTCCGCGCATTTTGTCGGCACTTTTACCCGAGTTTGCGTTCAAAATGTTCAGACGTGCAGACTTGAACTTCGTCACACAAGCCCATATATAGGAAACACAAGCTACAATAATCCGTTATGATACCGGAACAAAAACAATATTCAGGCCGCTACAGTAGAGATATCTGCGTAACGTGCTTTTTGCTGTGTACATTTCTCACAACATAACGTTATTTTTTGATTGATAAATAAGGATAAGACCATGGAACCTATCGTTATCACACAACGTGAAACGAGTCTGCTGAGCACGCATAAGGTGTTGCGAAATACCTATTTCCTGCTCGGCTTAACACTCGCATTCTCCGCGGCCATTGCCACAACCAGTATGCTGATGGGCTGGCCTCGTCCGGGCTTTCTGTTAACGCTGGTCGGTTTTTATGGCCTGCTATTTATGACTGAACGCTATGCCAACAGTGCTAAAGGGCTGATTGCCGTTTTTGCGCTGACTGGTTTTATGGGTTACACCCTTGGCCCATTGCTCGGTGCTTTTCTTAAAGCCGGTGCTGGTGATGTCATTCTGACTGCACTTGGCGGTACCGCATTAGTCTTTTTCAGCTGTTCGGCATATGTGCTGACGACCCGTAAAAATATGTCTTTTATGGGCGGCATGCTGACCGCAGGCGCAATTGCACTGTTAATCCTGATGGTGGCGGGGATCTTCTTACAGATGCCGGCAATGAATCTGGCTATCAGCGCACTGTTTGTTCTGTTCTCGTCCGGCATGATTTTGTTTGAAACCAGCAATATTATTCATGGTGGCGAAACCAACTATATCCGTGCAACAGTCAGCCTGTATGTCTCGTTATATAACCTGTTTATCAGCCTGCTGAGCATTCTAGGTATCATGCGCGACGAGTAATCGCCTGTAACGCGGTATATGCGTGATAACGTGATAAGTAATATAATTGGCATTCAGCCGAGTATTGCTGCGTATTAACATCAAACCCTGCTTTAGCAGGGTTTTTTTACTCAATAACCCGATTAAGTAAGAAGCAGAAAATCCATGTTGGAATATCAAGGCCATCAGATTGAAACTGATGCGAAAGGTTATCTAAAAAACAGTCAAGATTGGCATGAAGCGTTAGCTGACCTGATAGCGCAAGGCGAAGGGATCACCTTATCGCCAGCGCACTGGGAAGTGGTACGTTTTGTGCGCGAGTTTTACCAAGAGTACAACACCTCACCGGCCATCCGTATGCTGGTAAAAGCGATGGCGCAAAAATACGGGGAAGAGAAGGGTAACAGCCGCTATTTATACAAACTGTTTCCGGAAGGCCCAGCCAAGCAAGCCACCAAAATTGCCGGTTTACCCAAGCCGGTAAAATGTATCTGATGTAGTTATTCTGTTATCGAATCTAATCATACAGTCTGCCGGAAATTGCGTTGATTGAGCATGAATAGCCCAGTTAACGTACGTCAAATTCTGTTAGCTCACAAAAAGGCACTTCTTCAGCCATTAAACACTCTACATTGGCTGAACGGGGGCCTTCACTGAGCCAGTTAATCAGAGTGTTAATTGCCAGCTCATCACCACAGGCTAAAACCTCGACTCGGCCATCACTCAGATTGCGGGCATAGCCTTTCAAACCGAGTTTTTGGGCCTGTTGCTGGGTAAAATAGCGAAACCCCACCCCCTGAACATGGCCTGCGATACAGATTTTCATACTGATCTTACTCATACATGATCCCTCCCCGAGGATGATAGGCTGTCATGGTTGCAGAGAATGATAAAGCTGCTGTCAGAACCCTATTTGTCACAGGTATACAGAGTAAGCGCTGTTCATATTTTAACCTTACTCATCGCAAAGTATAGTCAATTACTATGGGCATCGAACCATAAATTATCGGGATAACGGCAGATAGCCAGTCAGGTTGATTGCATTTATGCAGTGGCTCACCGAAAATAGCGCCCTATTTTGATCAGCTCTTGAGCACATAAATTATGTCTGCACGTGTAATACTGGCAAAAGGCCGCGAAAAATCGCTGCTACGTCGTCATCCTTGGATCTTTTCAGGCGCTATTGAGCGCGTGGAGGGAAAACCACTTTCCGGTGAAACCGTTGATGTGTGTGATAAAGGTGGCCACTTTCTGGCGCGTGCCGCATGGTCTGCTGATTCACAAATTCGTGCCCGTGTGTGGACATTTGATAGCAATGAAGAGATCGATCAGGCCTTTTTTGTCCGCAAACTCAAGCAAGCGCAAGCATGGCGCAATGTGGTTGCCGCACGTGATGATCTGACCGGTTATCGCTTGATCGCCGCCGAGTCAGATGGTTTACCGGGGATCACCATTGATCGCTACGATAATTATCTGGTGCTGCAACTGCTCTCTGCTGGCGCAGATTTCCATCGCCTGACGTTAATCAATGCGCTGCGTGAATGCTTCCCTGAGTGCAACATCTATGAGCGCTCTGATGTTGCCGTGCGTAAAAAAGAGGGGCTGGCTGAAACTACCGGTGTACTGTTTGGAGAAGAGCCACCTAAGCATCTACCTATTCGTGAAAACGGTGTGCAGATTATGGTCGATATTAAAGGCGGCCATAAAACCGGTTTTTATCTTGATCAGCGTGAAAGCCGTTTATCTGCTAGCCGTTATGTGGCTGGAAAGCGTGTATTAAACTGTTTTTGTTACACCGGTGCATTTGGTCTGTTTGCACTAAAAGGTGGCTGTGACAGCGTCGTGAACGTTGATATCTCTCAGCCCGCACTTGATATTGCTCGTCAAAACGCAGAGCTTAATGGTTTTGATATGAGTAAAGCCGAGTTTGTTCGTGCTGACGTGTTCAAATTACTGCGTGAATACCGTGATAAAGGCGAGAAATTTGACGTTATTATCATGGATCCGCCGAAATTTGTTGAAAACAAAAGTCAGTTGGCCGGTGGTTGTCGTGGTTATAAAGACATCAATATGCTAGCAATGCAGCTGTTGAACCCTGAGGGGATGCTGCTGAGTTACTCCTGTTCTGGTCTGATGGAGTCTGGTCTGTTCCAGAAAATTCTGGCCGATGCTGCGCTCGATGCCAAACGTGAAGTGCAGTTTGTAGATTACTTCTCACAGGCTGCTGATCATCCTGTTATCAGCACCTATCCAGAGGGTTTGTACCTCAAAGGATTTGCTTGCCGTGTGATTTAAAATGCCGCAAATTTACATGTATAGTCTACGATAAATCTCTACTCAACAGGGTGCAAAAGTGCCCTGTTGCAGCCGCCTCTCATTAGCCTTTAATGGTTGAAAAAAGCATAATATTTGTTCGTTACGCTTGATATTTTGCAGTTAACCCCCCAGATTGAGAGAAAGAGTCGCAGATTATCGAGGAGGGCATCATGATTGCCGTAAAATTTAAACCCGGACAGCAAGTTCGCCATAGAATGCTGGGCTTTCTTGGGGTTATTCTTGATGTCGATGCGAATTATTCACTGCAAGAGCCAACACCGGCAGAGATGGGGATCGATGAAGCCTTGTGCAGTGGGCCTTGGTATCATGTGTTGATGCAAAATGAGGCCGGTGAGCAGGTGCATACCTATATTGCCGAAGTTCAGTTGGATCAGGAAACCCTACCCTTGCATCCGGATCAGCCGGATATGGATGACATCGCCGAGGCGATTCAGGAGCAGCTAGCGCTGCCACGTACGTTGCATTAAGTTTATTATTGCCGCGTATATCTTGTTTTTCTGCGGTGGCGAGCACAAACGCTGTGCTCGCCACCTATTGTATTTTAGCTCATCAACTGCGCTGTTTTACCACGTTATGAGCTGATTCTAGACGGATTGAAATCAAGCGCTGGCTCGGTATTAATGTTTGGCATCAATGCTCTGTATCAAGGCTCGGTGTTGCCAAATCAAGGCGTGGTAACTCAATTTTCGGACAACGATCCATCACCACCTGCAACCCCGCAGCAGCCGCCAGTGTTGCCGCCTCTTCATTGATGATCCCCAGTTGTAGCCATAACGTTTTTGCGTTAATCGCGATAGCCTCTTGTGCAATGGCATAAGCTGCATCGGCGCTGCGGAACACATCAACCATATCAACCGATTCACTGATCTCACTCAAACTCGCTTGCACGGTTTGGCCCAAAATCGTCTTTCCAGCCAGACTTGGATTTACGGGAATAACCCGATAACCCTGCTGCAAAAGGTAGTCCATTACCCGATAACTTGGCCGTTCAGGTTTATCGCTGGCACCGACCAATGCAATAGTGCGGGTTGCCTGTAATATCTGTTTGATACTCTGATCGTTCATCGCAAACTCCTGTTATGAATGGGGGAACTGAGTTGATCTGTATCACAGCGTTATATCTGTCTCAGGAAGTGATTGCAAAGTGTTGTATGATTCGGCATCTTTTTATTCAGTTTTTGATAAGAAATGGCATCCGTGTATGCCCTGAATATTGTCGCTATTGCCGTTAACAGTACGACACCCAGTCAATAATAGGAGATTCACATGAAATTGCGCCATCTTTACGCTGGGATGCTGGCGTTATCCTGTTCAGCGCCCTTGCTGGCTGCCAGCCTGAGTGTATCGAATGACATTGAACTACTGATGGTCGATGGTAATAAAGTGTCGAGCAGCCTGTTAAAGTCAACAAACCATGTTGAACTGCCAAACAGCACCAGTCAGATACTGTTTCGTGTGGAAAAAATTGTCCGTTCAGGCTCTGATCAGACACTGTTTACCTCGTCACCTATTATCGTCTCTTTTGAGACAACCGCTGATCAGAAAGTATCAATAGCATTACCGCGTTTAGATACTGACAGTGAAGGGAAGCGCTTTAATCAGGCTCTGAACTTTCGTTTAGTGGATCAGGCTGGAAAAAATATTCCGTATAAATCGGATGTACTGAGTGTTGATGGTTTGATGTCATCACGCAATATGCAAGACGCACTGGCAACATACAACCATTCGAGTGCTGCAGCGGCATTGGTTGATTTAGCGCCAGCTATGGCTGCTACATTAACGGTACCGGTTGTTGCTGGGGCTGCACCTGCGGCATCGCCAACACAAGCGGTGAGCCAGCAAACAGTTACTTTAAAGGGTGAGAACGTATCAGAGCAGATGTTGCAGTATTGGTTTCAGCAGGCAGATACCAAAACACAGCAACGTTTTATGCGCTGGGCGCAGAGTAATGCACGTAAGTAAGCGTTATCCGCCGTTGCTTTTTAATCTTTAGAGGTGTGAAAGCGAACAGGTGCTGTTTTGGTTGTATAAACGCACCTGTTCGTAAAAAACACCCATCCCAAAAAGGAATCTGTTATGCATACTACAACCCGAATTATGCCTGCCCGCAAGCAAGTGGCACTGGTTGCCCATGATCACTGCAAAGAGGCGTTGTTACGCTGGGTAAATGAAAATATAGAGAAACTACGCGGCCACGATCTGTATGCTACCGGTACAACGGGGGCGATGATCTCACGTGCCACCGGATTATCGATCAATAGTCTGCTCAGTGGCCCGATGGGGGGAGATCAGCAATTGGGCGCGTATATCTCTGAAGGAAAAATTGATGTGCTGTTTTTCTTTTGGGATCCGCTGAATGCTGTACCACATGATCCGGATGTAAAAGCGTTGCTGCGTATCTCTGCGGTCTGGAATATTCCGATTGCAACGAACCGTGCCAGTGCCAATTTTTTGGTTAATTCAGCCCTGTTTTCTGAAGAAGTTAGCATTGAGATCCCCGATTACCCGCGCTATCTGCGTGAGCGTTTAGGCTGATTTTTATCCGCTAAAATACAACTTGTCAGCAGTTCAGAGAGAAGATCCTGCCGTTTTACACAAAAAAACGTTAAAATCAGTACAGCTATGGCCTTTTACCTTGAGGAACGCCCTGATGATGGCGACTGTACTGAATATTTTTAACTTTGTGATGGGTGGGTTTCTCACCACATTGGGCTGGCTGCTGGCAACACTCTTAAGCATTGTTTGCATTGTGACTTTGCCGCTTACCCGCTCTTGTTGGGAAATCACCAAAATGTCGTTAGTGCCTTACGGTAACGATGTGGTGAAGGTCGACGATTTGGAAAACCGCAGTAATGGCCTTCTGGCTGCCGGTGGTTTTATCCTGAATATTATCTGGTTTGTGATGGCCGGCTGGTGGCTGTGTATTGTGCATATCATGGTAGGTATCGCGCAGTGCATCACCATTATTGGTATTCCGGTTGGTATCGCGCATTTTAAATTGGCTGTTGTTGCCCTTTGGCCAGTGGGCCGCCGTGTTGTGCCCAATGAAATTGCCCGCCAGATCCGCGCTGAAAAAGCCAATATCACGTTAGATCGTTATCGCCGTTAATCAGTCAGGAATGTTGTAGTGCCGTTTGTAGGTTCATTATCCCGATTGCGTCATCTGTTCAATAACAGCCGAGTTTTATACTGCACGCAAATTTTTGTGGCGCTAAGTGGTGCGGCTCTTTTCCCGTGGCTGATGGGTGATGTGCTCTCAACCATTCCGGTGACACTTGGGGTAGTGGCGGCAGCGCTGACTGATTTGGATGACAGGTTAACCGGCCGGTTGCGTAATATCCTGATTACGTTGATCTGTTTTTTGGTGGCCTCGGTCTCTATTGAATTACTGTTTCCGTACCCGTGGCTGTTTGCTTTGGGGCTGTTGCTCTCTTCATTTAGTTTTATCATGCTAGGAGCGATTGGCCAGCGTTATGCCACTATTGCATTTGGCGCTCTGCTGATTGCTATTTACACTATGCTGGGCATTTCACTGTACGATAACTGGTATCAGCAACCGGCAATGCTACTGGCTGGTGCGCTCTGGTATAGCGTAATTTCACTGCTTGGTTACGTGTTACGCCCTGTACGTCCGGTACAGGAAAATATGGCGGCCTGTTACGAACAACTGGCCCGTTATCTGGATGCAAAAAGTGCATTTTTTGATCCCGATGAGGCAGATCGTTACGATGAGCTGCAAATCAGTGTCGCGTTGAGTAACAGTGCGCTGGTCAGTACACTGAATAAAACCAAATTATCACTGTTTGCCCGTTTGAAAGGTGATCGCGGCCAGCGCAGTACACGCCGGTTATTGCGTTATTACTTTGTGGCACAGGATATCCATGAACGTGCTAGCTCTACGCATAATCAATATCATGCCTTGGCGCAGCGTTTTCGCCACTCTGATGTGCTGTTTCGCTTCCAACGTCTGCTGATGCTACAAGCGAAAGCTTGCCGGCAATTGGCTCAGGCGATCATTGAAGGGAATGAGTATCACCATGATTTTCGTTTTGAGCGGGCGTTCTCACTGTTAAACAGTGCATTAGAGCGGCATCAACCCGAAAAACAAGAAGACAAGCGCTTACTGGCATCACTGAGTTTTGTTTTGCGCAACTTGCAGGCTATTGACTGGCAATTATCCCATATCAATTCCGATAAAATGATCGGTTTACCACAGGACAATACGCTGGCGGATGATGGGCTGCACAGTTTTTCTGATATTTGGCGGCGTATCCGCGATCAGCTCACGCCAGGCTCTGCGCTATTTCGGCATGCGGTGAGAATGTCATTAGTCTTGTGTGCTGGGTATGCATTGATCATGGCATTCAATATGGAGCGCGGCTACTGGATTTTGCTTACCAGCTTGTTTGTTTGCCAGCCAAACTACAGTGCTACACAGCTACGGTTACGCCAGCGGGTGCTAGGTACATTAGCCGGTATTATTGCTGGTTTGCCACTGCTCTATATTATTCCCTCGTTACAGGGGCAGTTGCTGCTGATTGTACTGCTGGGCGTACTTTTTTTCGCTTTTCGTACTGTACAATATGGCTATGCCACCGCATTTATTACCATGCTGGTTCTGTTCTGCTTTAATCTGATGGGAGCAGGATTTGATGTGGCGATCCCCAGAATCACCGATACATTCATCGGCTGTGCTATTGCATGGTTGGCGGTGACTTATATCTGGCCTGATTGGCGTTATCGCCGTTTGCCACGGGTAATACAGCACGCAATTGACAGTAATGCGCAGTATTTAACCGAAATTATTGCCCAGTATCAGCAGGGAAAAGATGACAGTTTACGCTATCGCGTTGCGCGCCGTGCCGCGCACAATGCTGATGCTGATTTAGCATCAGTGATCTCGAATATGACCACTGAGCCGCTGAAATCTCGTCTGATCTTAGATGAGAGTTTTCGGGTTCTATGCTTAAATCATGCCATGCTGGGCTATATTTCTGCACTGGGTGCACACCGCAGTAAACTTCCGGAAAATGCTGATGCCCGTGCGTTGCTTAAAAATGTGACTCAGCATATTTTATCGCAACTGCACATTATGTCGGCTCAATTGCAAGAGTCATCTGCTTGTGTTGATGTGAATAATACACATCTTTTTGCGCAATCATTATTAGAGCAAGATTTGCAGGATAATGATGCTCGGTTTGTTTTACAGCAGTTAGGGCTGATTAACCGAATGCTTGATGAGCTTAATTCACTGACTCAAAAAATCACCTGCCGTTATCGGGAAAGTAAATAATAGAGAGTCTCTATCTTGTCTTTGATCTGCAGATATTTAACGCTGACTTCTTTTTTTGAGATAGAGATTAAAAAGCATCAGCATAGGCAGATAGATCATAAAACCGGTTAGTACACCTAAAAACCGATAGATACCATAGTGATCATTCATAAATGATGCGGAGTTATGTACACATACCATTAATAAACCTACTGAAAATTGAGTGCCGATATACGATGATTCGGCACTACTGTCTTGCACCACTTTCCCGATAGCCGTTCCAATAAGTGTTAGTACCATCAATAATAAATAGGAAGAAAAGTAGACACTGATTATATTAAATATAATGCCAATTGATGCGCCTAATAAACAACCTATGGCTCGATAATACAGTTTTGTTATGGTTGCGGCAGGCAGGTTTGCTGATGTTACCGTACGTGGTTGGTTAGATACCGCTAAAATCGTCACCGCTGCTTGAATAAACATAGCACTGTGGGTAAACAGTGTGGTGATAGGCGTTAGACTAATAGATAATCCCGCAAGTAATGAAAACGGAATATAGTTTGCTTTTTGAGTATTTTCGGTTTGCATTCCGATCGGTATATCTATTTTTGATTCACTCGTCATGGTTGTGGATGATATTTTATTTCGTTTAAATATCGAGCAAATAAGACCACTGATAATAATGGTAGATATTGAGCCTATCGTAACATCGCTTGCGCGCATGATGCCGATTTGAGTGATGTTTTGTGCCGGATAGATAAACGCGTATCCTACAATTAGCGTAAAGGTTAAACCAAAGAATAATATGGCATAATTATATTCATTCGAGGCTGTGTTCGTACAATATGCCGTAATGCAGTTTACAATAAAAAACAGACTGCAAACGGTGATTAATGACAACTCATTTTGAAAAAACAATGCGAATAACGTTCCGCTTATCCCACCGAGTAAAGTGCCGAGTATCCGCAACACACCACGTTTAAAGGTCTGGATAAACAGAGGCCGCATAACAACATAAGCACTAAATGCTGCCCATGTTGCGTATTCAAATTTCAATGCATGAGCAAGCGAAATAGCAAGTGCTACAGCCAATACTGAAGCGGCCACATCAACAGTGGAGATTTTTTTGATCTCAAAATGCGGCATGAGCTGTTTGATTTTTTGTATCATGTTACAAAACGTATTATTCATGCTGGCAAGGTGTAGGGATTAGTGCGGCTAAAAATCTCTTTATGTAGCATTGCATAGTCAAATTCTCTCTGCAATGAAATGAGTAATTCAGTATGTATCTAATGTGTAGAAAATGAAAGTATAGGATCTTGTAGTGTCCAACTTTACTTGGCCACTACATAACTAGAGTTTTGAGGCGTGATGAATGTCTATATTTCCTACCTGATTACGTAAAATGCAATTTGGCACCACGTTATATCTCTCCAAGATCCTGTAATACAGCAGCCCTTGAGTCTCTCCCGGCTTGATAGTCTTTTTTGTTTTTAG
>NZ_JBOFRH010000573.1:0-7077 GCF_051650925.1 Plesiomonas sp. | reverse complement strand
GTAACGTCGGCAGCAAAATCAGATCATCAAAATCGAGCACATTACAGGCGCGCAACTGTTTGTCGTACTGCTCGTAGCAGTAGGCAAATAAAAAGCCCTGTTCACCTTGTGCGATCACTTTGGCACGCTCGGGCAAAATTAGATCATTTTTCCAGCTTGATATTTGGTTTACCAGCTGGCTAAGCAGGTCTTTATCGCCCTGCAGTTGGGTCTCTGTTAGCTCTTTGAGCAGAGCCATTTGGTCTTGGTCATCAAACAGTGAAAAACCGCTTTTGAGACCAATGGCTTTGTGTTCTCGTTTTAAAATTTCTAACCCGAGTGAGTGAAAGGTGGAAACCAACAACCCTTTGGTTTCATGGCGGCCGAGTGTCTGGCTAACACGCTCTTTCATTTCACGCGCGGCTTTGTTAGTAAACGTTACAGCAACAATGTGGCGAGCCTGATAACCACAAACGCGGATCAGGTGCGCAATTTTGGTGGTGATCACCCGTGTTTTACCCGAACCTGCACCGGCTAAAACAAGGCAGGGGCCGCTGACACTCTCTACTGCTTCCTGCTGACGGGGGTTTAAACGCATACCACTTCTCCGAAAATTTACTGCCAAATACCGCGCTGATTTTAGCACTTCATCCCTAAAAACAGGCTAAAAAACCGTGAGATACTGCTGCTGGCTTATTATCTCATAAACAGTAAGTAACATTCGTACCGAATGGTCGTGTAATTTTATGCGGTAACATTGGGTTTTGTTTGCACAAATGCAAATAACGCTTACAATAATGTGAAATGAACGTTCATTCAGTATCGGTGCTATTTTGCCCGAATCAGGTATTCACTGCCGTACTGTATGATGATAAATAACCCTTCAGGAACCTCTGAATTTACCATGCTCGATACCCGAGAACAGATCCTTGCGGCAACTGAAATTGTCTTGGCCACCCACGGTTTTCAAGGGCTTTCTATGCAGAAAGTGGCTCAGCAGGCGGGTATTGCGGCCGGTACTATCTATTGCCACTTTAAAGATAAACACGATCTGCTGATTCAACTGGCAGCTGCAATTCGTACCCGTATTGCCAACCAAATCTGTGCCGATGTGGCAACAGAGGGGCCTTTGTATGGCCGTTATCGCCAGTTGTGGTTGAATTTATGGCAATTTTGTTGTCAAAACCCCAACCAAATCAATAACCAGTATCAGTACGATAATGTACCCGGTTTCAGCCGCCCGTTATGGGCTGAACAGCGTGAGCGTTATGCCGTTTGGTTTAAAGTGCTGGAAGAGGGGGTGGCAAGCGGTGAGTTAATTGATTTACCGCAACAGGTGTTATCTACGTTAAGTTTAGAAACTGCGCAGGGGCTTTTTCGGCGCATGAGTATTCACGGTGATACCACCACGTTTAGCCCGCAGATCATAGAACAAACCATTGAAGCCAGTTGGCGCGCAATTTTACGGCCCGATAAGAGATAATAAAGAGATTATACGCGGGATAAATGCGCCTTATTGCATAAGCCCGATAAGTCAGTATTCGCACCATAAGTCTGTGAAATCAGCCCAGCTAAGGGATAAACACACGGAACGCGAACATATTAACAGAGCGATATTTTTAATACGGAGCATCAGATCAAGATGAAAAAATGGGTCGCAGGGATGTTATTGCTGGTGGTTGTCCTTCTTGGCAGCGTCATCGGGTTTAACATGTTCAAACAGCATATGATCGCCAACGCACTGGCGAACCGCCCCGAGCCGGATTATCCGGTAACGGAAATGACGATTAAGTCTACCAACTGGATCCCGACGATTGAAGCGATCGGTTTTATCGAGCCAAATCAGGGTGTGTTTGTATCAACGCAAACTCCCGGCATCGTAAAACAGATCAATTTTAACTCTGGCGATCAGGTAACTGCGGGAACCGTGCTGGTGCAGCTTGATGATCAAGTTGAACGTGCTAATTTGCAGGCGGCACAGGCAAAATTACCGTCTGTAAAAGCCACTTATCAGCGCTATTTAGAGCTGTCAAAAACCAAGTTTGTCTCTAAATCAAGCTTAGATGAAGCGCAGGCTAACTACGCGTCTCTGCTGGCCCAAATTGAGAGCCTAAAGGCGACTATCGATCACTACAAAATCCGCGCACCATTTAGCGGCATTGTCGGTATTCGTAATATCAACTTAGGCCAATACCTGCAGCCGGGTACCAATATTGTGCGTTTAGAAGAGGTGTCGGTGATGAAACTGCGCTTCACTATCCCACAAACGGAAATCTCTCGCGTACACACCGGTCAGCCAATCGACATTTATGTTGATGCTTACCCACAAGTGCCGTTCAAAGGTCAGGTAACAGCGATTGAACCGGCAGTTACTGCACAAAGCGGTTTGATTGAAATTCAGGCAGATATTCCAAACAACGATGGCCGCCTGCGTTCCGGTATGTTTGCACAGGCGAAGATTATTCTGCCTACGCTTGCCGATCAGATTGTGATCCCGCAAACGGCAATCACTTTTACGCTGTACGGTGAAACTGCGTATGTCCTGCAAGAGAAAGAGGGTGTACTGCGCGCTGAACAAATCACGGTGAAAGCCGGTGATCGTAAAGGTGACAGCGTACACGTGCTTGAAGGCTTAAAAGCGGGCGATCGTTTGGTTACCACAGGTCAGGTTCGTCTGAGTAACGGCAGCAAAGTGCATGTCGTGAATGATGATCCGCTGGTCGCGCCAGCACAGCCACCGATGCTATAAGACCGGAGTGTAATGATGCGCTTTACCGATATATTTATACGGCGGCCGGTACTTGCGATTTCGATCAGTTTTCTGATCGCATTGCTCGGCCTGCAAGCTTTGTTAAAAATGCAGGTACGTCAGTATCCTGACATGACCAATACCGTGATCACGGTCAGCACCAGTTACTACGGTGCCAGTGCTGATCTGATTCAGGGCTTTATCACTACCCCGCTTGAGCAGGCCATTGCACAAGCGGATAACATTGACTTCATGACCTCAAGCAGCCTGATGGGTTCTTCTACCATTACGGTTTACATGAAGTTGAACACCGACCCCAATGCCGCGATGTCGGATATTCTGGCGAAGGTAAACTCGGTGCGCTCTCAGATCCCGAAAGAGGCGCAAGACCCGACGATTACCAGTTCAACCGGTTCAAGTACGGGTATTCTCTACCTAGGCTTTACCAGTAAAGAGTTGAACTCTAGCCAGATTGCTGACTACCTTGATCGGGTAGTAAAACCGATGCTGTTTACCGTTGATGGGGTCGCGAAAGTTGACCTGTACGGCGGGGAAAAGTACGCGATGCGCGTATGGCCTGATCCGGCCAAAATGGCAGCATTTGGGATTACCTCAACCGATTTAGTGCAGGTGATGACCGCCAACAACTACCAGTCAGCGACCGGTCAGGTAAACGGCGACTTCGTGTTCTACAACGGTAATGCCGATACTCAGGTTAACGATGTCTCTGACATGGAAAATCTGGTGATCAACAGCAACAAAAGTGGTCAGGTGATTCGTTTAGGCGATATTGCAAAAGTCACGATGGCGAAAAGCCATGACTTGTATCGTGCCTCTGCAAACGGCCGTGAAGCGGTGGTTGCCGCGATTAACGGTGCGCCATCAGCGAACCCGATTACCGTTGCGGCTAACGTGCTCAAACTGTTACCGGACATGACCCGTAACATGCCAAGCACGATTCAGATGAACGTGATGTATGACTCAACGATTGCAATCAATGACTCTATCGATGAAGTGGTGAAAACCATTGTCGAGGCGGGTGTGATTGTACTGGTGGTGATTACGCTGTTCCTCGGCTCTTTCCGTGCGGTACTGATCCCCGTTGTCACCATCCCGCTGTCACTGATTGGTGTGGCGATGATGATGCAGTTCTTCGGGTTTACCTTAAACCTGATGACGCTGCTGGCGATGGTGCTGGCAATCGGTCTGGTGGTAGATGATGCGATCGTCGTTCTCGAAAACGTCGATCGGCACATTAAAGAGGGTGAGTCTCCGTTCCGTGCGGCGATTATTGGTACTCGTGAAATCGCTGTACCGGTTATCGCTATGACCCTGACGCTCGGCGCGGTATACGCCCCGATTGCTCTGATGGGCGGCCTGACCGGTTCACTGTTTAAAGAGTTTGCGCTGACACTGGCCGGTGCGGTACTGGTTTCCGGTATTATCGCACTGACACTGTCGCCGATGATGTGTGCACATATCCTCAAAGCACACGACAAACCGAGCAAATTCGAGCTGACCGTACATACCGCACTGGATAATCTGACTGAACGTTACGACCGCATTATGCACGCCATTATGCAGCACCGTGCGGTTGTGATTGCCTTTGCAGTACTGGTGTTTATGTCGCTGCCTCTGCTGTTTAAATTCATTCCAAGCGAACTTGCGCCGAATGAAGATAACGGTGTGGTCGTTCTGATGGGTACAGCGCCGTCAAATGCGAACTTGGATTACATCCAGCAGAGCATGGCACCGATCAACAAAATCCTGTCTGAACAGCCGGAAGTACAGTACTCGCAGATTTTCTCGGGTATCCCTACTGCGAATCAGGCCTTCGGTTTGGCAACACTCAAACCGTGGAGTGAGCGTACCGCTTCTCAGCAGGAAGTGGCCAACCGAGTGACCGGTCTGGTGAAAGACTTGCCGGCAATGTCAGTGACTGCATTCCAGATGCCGGCTCTGCCGGGTGCATCAAGCGGCCTGCCATTCCAGTTTGTTATCACTACACCGAACAGCTTCGAGAGCCTGTTCCAGATTGCGACAGATATGTTGGGCCAGATCCAGAGTAACGGTATGTTTGTTTACTCATCAATGGATCTGAACTTTAACTCGGCCACCGTCAATATCCAGATTGATAAAGACAAGGCCGGTGCATACGGTGTTACGATGCAGAGCATCGGTAATACGCTGTCAACCATGCTGGCCGATGGCTATGTAAACCGGATTGACCTGTATGGCCGCTCGTATGAAGTGATCCCGCAGCTTGAGCGTAAGTATCGTCTGAACCCTGATCTGCTGAACCAGTTGTACGTACGTGCTGCTGACGGTAAATCAGTGCCACTGAGCAACTTCGTGAAGATGACCGTTCAGTCAGCGCCACCATCACTGTCACACTTCAACCAGATGAACTCAGCAACCCTGAGTGCGGTTCTGGCTCCGGGTGTAGCAATGGGTGATGCGGTGAGCTGGATTGAAGGCCAAGCAACTGAGAAGTTACCACAAGGTTATAGCTATAACTTTACCGGTGAATCTCGTCAGTTTGTTAACGAAGGTAATGCCCTGATGGGGACTTTCGGTTTAGCACTGGCGGTTATCTTCTTGGTACTGTCGATTCAGTTTGAATCACTGCGTGACCCGCTGGTGATCATGGTTTCCGTACCACTGGCAATTTGTGGTGCGCTGATCGGGCTGGCATGGGGCTTTGCCACCATGAACATCTACTCACAGGTGGGCTTGATTACGCTGGTTGGTTTGATAACCAAACACGGTATTTTGATCTGTGAAGTGGCCAAAGAAGAGCAGTTGATGCACGGCCGTAACCGTATGGATGCCGTCATGGCCGCCGCCAAAGTGCGTTTACGCCCAATTCTGATGACCACCGCGGCGATGATTGCCGGTCTGATCCCACTGCTGTATGCCTCAGGGCCGGGTGCAGCAGCACGTTTCAGTATGGCGATTGTTATCGTATCCGGTCTGGCCATCGGTACACTGTTTACCCTGTTTGTACTGCCGGTTATCTACACTTTCCTTGCCAGCCAGCACAAACCGCTGCCGGTATTTGTGGAAGATAAAGATCTGGAAAAGTTACAACGGGTTGATGAAGCTCGTGCTGCTATCCAGCAAAACCGTGAAAGCCGTGATCCACAGTGAATATGATCAACACACAGTAAAAATAAGGGTTAACCTTCTGTAACTGTGTTATTGCTCACACAGGCCAGCGCCTTGTCGCTGGCCTTTTTTATTACCTATTCGCGATGCTTGCCGTACAATGCTTAGAGCACTTTCGGAGGATAACCCTGATGATTGATCCAAAAAAAATTGAGCAACTTGCCCGTCAAGTTCATGAGTCTATGCCAAAAGGTATTCGTGAGTTTGGTGAAGAGGCTGAGAAAAAAATCCGCCAAACACTGCAAGCACAGCTCGGCCGGTTAGATTTGGTTAGCCGTGAAGAGTTTGATGTACAAACTCAGGTGCTGTTGCGTACCCGTGAAAAACTAACTCAGTTTGAAGCTCGTTTAGCCGAACTCGAAGCGCGTCTGGCTGCACAATCATCTGCCAACACCGCTCCGATTAGCCAAGAGAGCGACAAAAGCGAATAACTGCCGTTTTCTTAGTAAATCATCAAAACAGCGCAGATACGGTATCAACATGCGCTGTTTTATTTTCGGTTGCCGCACACCCCTTCTCCTTGCCTTACAACGCTCTGCTTTTGCAGTGTATCCCTGAAATTATTTTATCTTTGTGCTGTTTATCTCTCTGGCAGTTTATCGACCGCATTTTCCCAATAATTCGGTTTTACAAAGATATGATTAAAAGAAAACCATGATATACCCGCTATTGATTGTTAATTCCTATTAATTATATCTGTAATGTGGGCTTTATTTTCCGTTAAAACCCGTTACAATTAATGCAACTGAGAATCATTATCAATTAATAGTAAAGGGATATCATCATGTCGACTGCACTCATACTGACGGTTTTAGCCGGTAGCGCGACCTTTATCGGTGCAATTGGCGGTGTTATCGGGCGTAAGCCATCAAACCGCGTCTTAAGTTTTTCACTCGGCTTTGCGGCCGGCATTATGTTGTTAATCGCATTAATGGAAATGCTACCAGCAACGCTGGCTACCCCCGGTGTCAGCGCGCTGACCGGTTACGGGGCATTTATTGTCGGGTTACTGGGCTATTTTGCGCTAGACCGCTTATTACCACACGATCATGCCCATGATCTGATGCTTAACAACCATGATCACAGCACACCGCGCCCACCCAAAGATATTAAACGAGCGGCTATTTTGCTGACACTGGGTATCAGCCTGCACAACTTCCCCGAAGGGATTGCCACTTATG
>NZ_JBOFRH010000572.1:0-4262 GCF_051650925.1 Plesiomonas sp. | reverse complement strand
GGGTTTGGCCGCTGAAATACCATACCCACACGACGGCGCAGCGCGGCAACATCAACCGAATTATCATAAATATTCTGGCCGTGCAGTAAGATCTCACCGTCAACTCGGCAGCTATCAACCAGATCATTCATCCGGTTGATACTGCGCAACAACGTTGATTTACCACACCCTGACGGGCCGATAAATGCGGTGACTTGCCCTTTCGGGATCTTCATGTTGACGTTAAACAGTGCCTGCTTTGTTCCGTAAAACAGATCTAAGTTTTTCACCTCCAGCGCGGTTTGTTCGGCCGTCAGGTTTTCCAAATCCAACGTCTGAGCGTCTGCTGCATCAGCATTAATCGTAATCATTGCTATTTCCTGTCAATACTGCCTATCACCGGCTGGTTAAATATCCATTGAACGGTATTTTTCACGTAAATGGTTGCGGATGCCAATTGCGGTCAGGTTCAAACCCACAATTACAGTCACCAGCAGGAACGACGTTGCGAACACCAGTGGGCGAGCCGCTTCAACGTTCGGGCTTTGGAAGCCAACATCATAAATATGGAAACCTAAGTGCATAAATTTACGATCAACATGCACATACGGGAAGTTAAGATCGACCGGCAAGGTCGGCGCCAACTTCACCACACCCACCAGCATTAACGGGGCTGTTTCACCCGCAGCACGTGCAACGGCCAAAATCAATCCTGTCATAATGGCCGGGCTAGCCATAGGGATCACTATCCGCCACAAGGTTTCTGCTTTGGTAGCCCCTAGCGCCAGTGAACCTTGACGTACCGCACTAGGAATTCGTGATAGCCCCTCTTCGGTTGATACAATAACAACCGGTAGAGTCAAAATCGCCAGTGTAATGGCTGACCACAAGACCCCCGGCGTACCAAAGGTTGGGTTTGGCAGTGCTTCTGGATAGAACAATTTATCGATATTGCCGCCAATCATGTAGACAAAAAAGCCTAACCCAAATACGCCGTAGACAATGGAAGGCACGCCAGCAAGGTTAATCACCGCAATACGGATCATCTTGGTAACCACGTTTTTACTGGCATACTCATGCAGGTAAATCGCGGCGACCACGCCCAGTGGTGTCACCAAAATTGACATTAGCAGCACCATAAACACCGTACCAAAAATGGCTGGGAATACGCCGCCTTCGGTATTGGCTTCGCGTGGGTCTTCTGTCAGGAATTTCCAAACCTGATGAAACCAATGCCCCACTTTTGCCATGCCGTGCATGTCATTGGGGTAATACGCATCGACCACATTTGACATCGGAATGCTGACAATCTCACCACGCATATCACGCACGAGCAGCGCATCGCGATCAGTTTGATCGCGCAGGCTCATCAGTTGCTTTTCAAGTACCGCATATTGGCGGTTAAAGCCTTCCCGATCAGCGGCAATCTGCGCTTCTTCTTTTTCATTGCTCGTGCCGTTAAGCTGCAAGCGACGCTCTTTCATACGCAGCTTTTCAAGCCCGTAGTTAATTGCACCAATCTCAACTTTTTGCAGACGTTCTATCTGATCATCAAGCTCAAGCACCCGATTCAAACGGCGTTGCATCTCACTTTTTAGATCAGAGGCAATCAGTGGCTGACCATTTTCTGTCATGCCGGTCAAAAAACCGTAAAAATTACCGTTTTTGGTACGTTCAACCACCATCACGCCTTCAGGAACGGTACGTTTGGTAATTTCAGTATCAAGCAGTGTACGGAAATCAAGATTAACGTACTCACGGTTACCGGTTTTGATCAGGTAACGTGGAATATCAGTTTCTTCACTGCCATACAGGTCAACGTTATTGGCCAGCAAGCGTTCACGCGGCACCAACTCTTTGCCGTGTATTTCACCGATAACCTGCTCAATACCCTGCGGCGTTTTTGTCTCAAACTGATACACAGTGTGCGGCCAGAAATAGACTAAACCGCGCGCACCAATCAGCACCAATAGCCCAATCACTGCAATCAGGCTTAAGGAGACGGCTCCCGCCGTCATCCAGATCCAAGGCGTTCCTGATTTAAACCACTTATTCATCACTCTTCCCTTACAGCGAGCTGTACTTATCGCGTAAACGCTGACGGATATATTCGGCTATGGTGTTGAACACAAACGTAAAGACAAACAGAACAAAAGCGGTCAAGAACAGCACCCGATAGTGTGTACTCGCTACTTCTGCCTCTGGCATCTCAACGGCGATGTTCGCAGCCAGCGTGCGCAGCCCTTGGAACAAGCTCCAATCGAGAATCGGTGTATTCCCGGTGGCCATCAGTACGATCATAGTTTCACCCACGGCACGGCCAAGCCCTATCATCACCGCAGAGAAGATCCCCGGACTGGCGGTCAGTAACACCACCCGAGTCAGGGTTTGCCATGGGGTTGCCCCGAGAGCCAGTGAACCGTTAGTTAAGTTACGCGGTACACTGAAAATCGCATCTTCAGCAATCGAGAAAATACTCGGGATAACCGCAAAACCCATCGCAATACCCACAACCAGCGCATTACGCTGATCGAACGTAAAGCCAAGCTCATTGCTGAGGAAATTACG
Organism: Plesiomonas sp.; assembly: GCF_051650925.1. Taxonomy (NCBI): domain Bacteria; kingdom Pseudomonadati; phylum Pseudomonadota; class Gammaproteobacteria; order Enterobacterales; family Enterobacteriaceae; genus Plesiomonas; species Plesiomonas sp. The sequence goes on along the minus strand of NZ_JBOFRH010000572.1, from coordinate 1,715 downwards.
AATATCGCCGCCAAAGAAGGTGTGGTCGATAACCGGACTCAGACTAAACGAGGCATACGCCACCAGTAAAATCACCGGTATCAGAATGAGTGCATCCCACCCTTCACGCATATGATGACGTAAACTGTCAGGAATTTTTCCCCACAAAAATGCGGTCAACAAAATCGAAAGGGGTAATGCAATCAGGAACGTCGCCACACCAGTCAGATACTGTTCGAGTACCGGCGCTAACCACAATCCGGCCAAAAAGCCCAAAATAACGGTCGGCAATGCGCCCATAATTTCCAGCGTTGGCTTGATGATCTTGCGCATACCCGCCGACATAAAATAAGCGGTATAAATCGCGCCCGACAGAGCCAGCGGTACGGCAAACAGCATCGCATAAAATGCCGCTTTTAACGTACCAAACGAGATAGGAACAAGGCTAAGTTTTGACTCAAAGTCATCACTGGCAGAGGTGGATTGCCACACATATTGCGGCTCACGGTAACCTTCATACCAAACCTTATTCCACAGGGCGCTCCAGCTCACTTCCGGATGCTCATTATGTACATCAAACAGAGCCCAATTACCCTCTTCTTCCAGCAACATACCGTTTGCCCGTGACGAAATAGTCAGCGCATACGGTTTGTTATCCAGCAATTTTTCCTGAAATAAGCGGTTTTCACTGGTGGTGTAATACAGCCCGACATCACCGTTATTGTGCAGCGTTGCAAAACCTCGGCGGAAATATTCTGGCTGAATTTTTTGCACACCCGCACTGCCGGTTGCCAGCTCACGAATCTTGGTCAGCACAGGCCCTTTACCGGAATTAACATCAAACCATTGGGTGATCTTGCCATCATCACTGGCGACCAGTAACGAACTGCCACCGGCCATGAGCGACAATTGTGTTGGCATCGCCTCTGTGGTTAGCGTTGTCACTTCACGCAGCTCTGGGCTATCACCACGCAGATCATAGACATACAGCTGTTTGGCCGACAGCACATACAAGAAGCGGCCATTTGGTGTAATCAGCAGATCACTAATTTGCTTGGGCAAATCAGGTACGGTTGTGACATCCCCTTTCCACTCAATATCACCGCTCATCATATTCTCTTGTGCTTCGTATTTACCGAATAACAAGCGATGATCGGCGGTTAAACCGGCCAACTCAGCGGATTCATCTTGTGTACTAATGGCTAAACGCACTAACGGCTGCTTTTGGCTATCTAGCAACAGTGGCGTTTCGCCCAGCGGAAACTTCAATTTCGGGCTGGTATGACGCAGGTTATCCTCACCAAAAATTGACGAGAACTGCGGCTGAAACACCGTTACCGAACCATCTGCATTCCCCAGCGCATACACCCCAACACTGGGTATTGTTTTTGCAACAGAAGAAACGTTTTGGCTCAGTTGCTGTTTTAATAGCACCGTACCCGGCTTGTCGGCACGATCACCGACCAGCTGAATGTAGGTAATCTCACCGTCTTGCGTCAGCCGGTAGCCCGCTTCACTGCGTTCATCCAGACCGAGGAAAATAGCGGGTTTATGTGTATCAATCGCGATCTGCTGCTGTTTAACCACAGAAGCGGATTTAAATAACGGTAAAATAATGTAAAGCAGGTAAAAAAAGATCAGCATTAAGGCAACCAAGACCAACATCCCGCCACCAGTAACACCGTATTTTGCAAGCTTATCTTTGAGCGCTCTGCTTTTGCTTCCCTTTAAAGAAA
>NZ_JBOFRH010000571.1:0-2164 GCF_051650925.1 Plesiomonas sp. | reverse complement strand
GCAGTTACCTTGTTTCCGTTGACTGGGCCGCATTCTCGCTGGGAAATCAGTTTGGTGTGGAATCCGGCGTTAGCCGATCCGCTGCGTGACCGGTTTGTCGCGCTTGCCACTTCGCACTATCCGCAGCCGGTGCATGCCGTGTGTGACTCGGCGCCGCAATAACTGCGGGGTAATAACTCGGTGGTTGATGTGGCTGATTCGGTGGATAAGTGAGCTATCGAGCCATTATTGTATTATTTTAAACATTGGCGCTTATTACTTGGCCAGAATAATTTACGCCAAAACGCCTTATCGTCATTTATATGGCGTTAATCTTCGCATTATACGTCAGTAAATAGTCATTTTATATTGAGAGTTAATATTCCATTGCTATTTGCTTGCCATTTATTTGACTTTTTTCTTGGCTATTCATCTTACTATTTCCGTAAATTGAACTGTCATTAATAAGTGCTATTTTTAAGTGTCGAGATATTTATTTAGCAAATAGTGTGAATCTACGAGCATAAGAAATCTGTTTGTTGTATTGGCGCTATTTTTTATGACATTATCATGCCCGCTTATTGAAGTACGCTTATCTTGAGTGCTGTTTCAAATCGGGTTATTCATGTGATAAATAAATCATCTCGGTAAGGGATTGGTGATTAGTCATATAAAATATCTGTGGCCGTGCAAACAACAGCAAATAATCATATGTATGATGTCGGTGGGGCTAAATATTCCATCGGCTAGAGGGTGCTGGGTTTGTGTATATCGACAGTTTATTTAGGTTGATGCGCGGTTATAGCGCGTGGCCATGAATTGCATGATTAAATACACGATGAAACCACGGCAATAGCTAATGCTCTAGCGTACTGACTCTCTGACTTATAGGGTTAATCACCGCTCAAGACGGTAATGTGATTATTCGTTTAGGCAGCCTTATATCATACCTATTTAAATGGCATGCCGCGGCTGTCTACTCGTTTATGTTTAAGCTGAATTTGGGCTAATGCCACACGTTAGGTTGAGAATGAAACAATACGGTTATATCGCTTCGGCAGTCTGTCTGCTTATTTTATCTGGCTGCAGCACCTCGACGAAAAACAGTGTGGCTGAAAGCATTGCTGAGAGTCAGGTACAAAAAATTAATCAAAGCCTGCCGGCAAAAGCGGCTGGTTATACGTTGGTCTTTGCACAGCAGCAGGGCGCGGAAATTGGTTTGACCTTGGTAGCGGATAATCAAAGTGTTGCCCGTATGAGCCCGAGCGCCGTGCTGGCTGGCTATCAGCAAGGTTTATGTAGCGATCCGACGGTACGAACCTATTTGGCGAAAGGGGTGAGCTACCGGCTGCAGGTGAATAATCTGCAAGGGAGCAGCCTGCAAGCGGCACACCTCACGGCAGCACAATGCGCGAGTCAGTCTTATGCCCGCGCGGTTAACCGCGCCGGTGAATGATTTTCTGAACATGACGAGTGGAACGAGCAGGGCGCGCCATGACAGCTTATCGACGGTTTAAGTTGCCCATTGCTCCGAGGCGTGGGGCATGGCGTGTACAGGGGCGCCGTATATCGGTGCGCGTGTGCTGTGGCTTTTTGCTGCTACCGGCCAGTTTGTTGACGGTAGGGGCGATCAGCTACTCGCTGTGGCAAGCGCTGACGTTCGATCCGATTGCGGTCAGCGTAAGTTCGCCAAGGCACGATGCGGCTCTGTCTGCGAATACGGCATCTGCAACAGGCAGCGCTGATGCCGAGTCGCTAAATTGGCAGCGGGTAGCCCAGCAACATTGGTTTGGGCGTCCCGCACCGGTAACGGCTGTGACGCCACCTCCGCCTGCCGTCTTAAAAGAAACGCCGTTAAAACTGGTGCTGCGCGGTATCTCCGCGGGGCGTTTTCCTTCGGCGGTGATTGATGCTGCGGGTAATACCCAGACGTACGAAAAAGGCGATGAGCTGCGCCGACATAACGCCACGGTGGTGGATATTCAGCCGGATTTTGTGGTGCTGTCGATTAATGGTCGCTTGGAGCGTTTGAGCTTTCCGGCCGAAGCCGAGCAAGCCGGTTTGCTGACCGTGACGCGCACGGCTGCGCCCACCCAAATCGAACCGTCGTCAGTGGCGAAGGTGCGGCAAACCTTGGCCGCGGATCCGCAAAAGTTATTCAGTTTTCTTCGTTTTAATCCCGTGA
>NZ_JBOFRH010000570.1:0-1947 GCF_051650925.1 Plesiomonas sp. | reverse complement strand
AAGATACCCCGTTGGCGATTACTTTATCTCCAGCGGATCAGGCCGCCTACGGTGTAACCGTGTCAGGTTTTAACGGTAAAACCCTGAGTAAAGCTTATACCGGAATGTGCGGTAACTGGGCAATCCAGACCGCACAAGTCAAGGCTGAACTGACCTCCAATACCTCGTTGTATCAACAGGCCTTTAATGATCGGGAATCCCTGTGTGGGGTATCCAAAGATGAAGAAGCCGGTAATTTGATGCAATACACCCAGATGTACCAGTCCAGCGCAAAAATTGTCAGCACCGCTCAGCAGTTGTTTGACACCACCTTAGCGATGTTCAATTAAGGAGTCACCGCCATGCGCATGAGTACTTTTCAGCTAAACAGCATGATGATGGGTGGGATGCAGACTGCTAACAGCAACTACAACACCACTGTGATGCAGATGCAGCAGCAAACCAAAATCCTGACACCATCGGATGATCCGATTGGCTCGGTACAGATTATGCTGCTACAGCACCAGCAAACCGCTACCGATCAGTACAGTAAGAACATCAAAAACCTAATGAATGAGTACACCCAGCAAGAAGCGTTAATGCGTAATGGCAACGATATTCTACTGCGTGGTAAAGAGCTGACGTTAGGTCTTGGTAATGGCGCGATGACACAAGATGATCGTCAGGCTATGGCGAATGAGCTGGAGTCTATCCGTGATGAACTACTGAGTGTGGCGAATAGCCAGAACCCAGATGGTGGTTATCAGTTTGCGGGTAACAAGCTGAAAAACAAGCCATACAGTGCGCCGGATTATGCTTATCAAGGTGATAATGCTCGCCGCACCTCCAGTACCGCAGAGGGGGTGACGTTGCCAGTTAATATGACTGCCGATACCATTTTTGGCTCAGGTAATGATACCGTATTTAAAGCGATTGATGATCTAACGGCGGCACTGTGTGATCCGGCAACACCTCAAAGTGAGCTGGAAAAGCAGATGAAAAATGTTAATAGCCGAATGACCGCGACCTCAACCCAGCTCAACAGTGCTTGGGGTAGCTTGGGTAGTCAGATGCAATCTTTAGAGCGTATGGAAGGCGCACACGAAGATAACACGTTGATGAATAAGAAAATGATCGCAGATATTCAAGATCTGGATATTCCAGAAGCAGTATCGCGTCTCAAAGGCTATGAGCTGGCACTGACGGCGACTCAATTGAGCTACTCTAAAATCAATGATATGTCGCTGTTTAACTATATTCGATAATACCCAGCTATACACCATGTGCAGGTCTTTAGGCCTGCGTTGAATGCGGCAGACTGCATTACACAGAACCAAACAGATAAAGAGAACACACGTTGGTTAACCAAGTTAACAGCACCCGTTTGGGTACTCAGAATACTTCCGATCTGAACCGCTCACCGGTAGTCAGTCAGCAAAAAGCGGGTTTGGCCGTTTCTGCCTCTGCCGGTGCGGCGATTGATAGCCGAACGCCAAATGAAGAGATCGAACATCTACGTCACAGTCAGCGAGGCAGTCTGCTGGGCGTTACCGCTAAAGCACATGACCAACTGGCCAAAACCCAGACCGCTTTGCGGGCCTTACATAATGCCGAAGATATCCTGCAACAAAGTAAACAGTTGGCACAACGCAGCCTAAAGCAGCCGGAAGGACGTCGTCAGCGGATGACGCAAGAGCTTGTTTCCTTGCAACGTCAACTGAATCAGCAGGTGCATAAAACCTATGATAACAAACCACTGTTTAATGCTGATTTTTCCGTACGCCATTTAAACCGTAACCAACAGCAACGTTTTTCCATTCGTGGATTACGTTTGCAAGGGGATCGTACTCAATCAGAAGTACTGAAATTTGCCTTTGATGGCGGTAAACCGCGTCAGGTCAAAGTGCAGATTGAGCCGGACGACGATATGGCCGGCATTGCGCGTAAACTCAGCCGTGGCTTGTCAGC
>NZ_JBOFRH010000569.1:0-4029 GCF_051650925.1 Plesiomonas sp. | reverse complement strand
TTTTGAGATTGAATTGGGAATATATCCCCGAAAAAATTCAGACCCATGTGAAAAATCAATCTGTTTTGATTATTGCTAACATTTTCCTGCAGTACTGTGGTTGCAGCGGTAGAGTTAGCGCTATTTTATTTACCCACGGTGTTTTCTACTTTGTTTATTCTCTGCCACGCCAGCACCTCTGCTACTTCCAACCACACGGCTTCTTGTTCAAGTGCTTTACCCTGCCGTTGCATGGTATCAATTAAGTGTTTTAACTCCGGTTCAAACTTGGGGTAAGCAATATGCTGCAGCATTGCATTAAATTCACGTTGGCTACTTTGCCACAGATGTTGACTGCCAAGATCGGTGAGTTGTTGCAGCCAATCTGGCATCAGCCAAAAACGAACGGCATTTGCCAGCTTTGATTTTATCCGGGCGTAGTTAAGCAGCCCTACACCGTCATAATCAGGAAAAAACCAAATCGCCGAAGCTCGAGGAGATTCAAGCAACCACTCAATCACTGTGTTGGGCAACTGGCCACTATAGTAAGCCACGGTGATATTATCGGTATCAGGCAACCAATCAAGCCGGTCAAACAGTGCCTGATTTTCCACCAGCCACAATGAACCCTCGGTATACCAGTGGTTCTGTGGGTTAATCGCCAAGACTGCAGCACCTTGGTGATCCGTTGCGTAACGAAGATCGAGCTGGTGGCCTTCCGTGTTCTGCCACCAGACAGCACCTGCGGCGGCCTTGAGTAATAGATAGTGTGTATCATGCCCATGTTGTGCACTTTTACTTGAGCCTGTCGTGGCAATATTGCGGGCTCGGTTTGGCAAAGTGGCCGAGAGTAACTCATCTTCTCGGGGCACAAGTTGATACCACTGCCGCTCGATAACCGCAGGTTGAGTGACTTCAAAAACCACACCTCGGCCCTGCGTTTTCAGCCTGACGCTATTGGTAGCCTGTGCGAAAGACTCTAGTGCCCGACGCTGAGCAGACGTTAAGGCAGATGCAGGCAATGTTTGCGCTGTAGATTCACGCAGCTTTCTCAGGGCTGCACGTAAAGCGTGGCTCATACCGATACCTGATTATTTTTCAACGTCTGCCAGTTCTGGGTGCTTATGATGTTGTACCCCTGATGCTGCTGTATCGGCACACAATAACGAACCGTACTCAGCGGCGCGGGTGAGGCAAAAATCAGCGCAAAACCAAAATCATGTGCCGCTTCAATCAGGCTTTTTTGATTTTTGTTGTCTAATGCCAAGGCTTCATCAAGATAACAAACCGTACGGATTTTTTGATTCTTATGTTGCATCAGATGAAGCATGGCCAAACCGGTGACTAACTTTGCCATGAGTACGGTTCCGTTTGATGCAGCGCTGTCTATCTCTTCAAATGACTCTTCGGGTTGATCATGCTTCCCTACTACGAACTGCAAACTGAAAAGATCGGCGACTTTCAGCCCTTGCCGCGCTTCGCCCTCTTGTATCAGCACCTGTTTGGCGCGATCTAATTGCGGTTCATCGAGTACACTGTGCTGATTAAATAAGTCAAAGCTATCACCGTGGCTGACCTGTTGTTCGGCAGTACTCAGCATCACATCAATTGCATCTATCAAATGCGGCTCTTTTCTTGGCTCTATTTTAAATGTTTTTAAGTCAGACAGGTGACGCGCACCAATAAGCCGGTTGAATTCACGCATTCGGCCAATGAAAGCATCTAGCCCATTTTTCAACTGCTTTAAACTGGCCGTGACATTGACAACCGCGCTGCGTGCGCGTTTCTCTAACGCTTCAGCCTCTTTAGGCAGCATACGGTGAAAATCAAAAATTTTTATCCATTCAGCATCATGGCTACCGGTATACTGATATTTGGTTAATCCTCCCCGATGCAATTCACTAAGCGCCAATTCCAAATCTCTGTTCATATCACGCAGTTTATTGCAGTCTGCATTGTATGTTTGTAAACGATCAGACAGCTCGCTGATATCCCACGTCGGCTCAGCTAGCGCGCTATGGTGTGGAAGATCGGTCAGGTAAACAAACTCATCAGACTGATCAATGCGACGATTACGGGCTTTATCGATATGATTGTGCTGATCTTCCAGTAATAACTGCTGCTGGGTGAGGCTATTGAGTTTATCGGTTAGCTGTTTCCCCCGTTCAATTAGCTGATCTAACTGAGACTGGGTTTCGGTAAGCCGGCTTTCGTCGCTCCGGTGTTGCTCTTTTCGCTGTTCATGGGTGGCCAGCAATTGTTGCAAATGATCAAAATTCTGGAGCGCCAATAAATGCTGCTGTTTCTCTTGCTCTAAGGCGCGCTTGTCAGCCAGTGTATTGGCCATGTGTTCGGCGGCCTGCTGTTGACGCTGTAAATTTTCTATTTGGAGGAAAGTATCTTGCCACTGCTCATTCAGCTCGACTTCACTAAGCGGGTGATACTGAGGCGTTAATGTGTTGAGATTTAGCTGCAACCCAGCTAGCGTAAACTCACTGGCAGCAGACTTAGCCAGCATGCTTTGTAACTGCGCACTATCAAGCTGAAAATCATTCGGGTTTAGCGTCATCACGCTGCGGTTGAATAGTCGGTTTAAGCTATCAAGGTGCTCAGGCGCTAATGTGCGACTCAGATGATGATAAAGGGTATTGGTCAAATGGCTTTTTTGCTGTTGGAGATGAGCCAGCTCTTGCTGTTTATGCACTAATTCACGGTGAATAGCCGCAGGAGCGCGCTGCTGGGTTTGACCAATCAAGGTAATTTGTTGATCGAGTTTTTTCTCTGTCGCCAGCAGATGGCTTTCAAGTTGTGCCCTGTCGGGTATCAGAGCAAATTCACGCATCCAGTGCGCTTGCTTTTTGTCATATTCCAAAAGGGCGCAGAGTGATTGCTCAAGCGCAATTTTGGTCGCGACAAGTGCCCGATCCTGCTCAATTTGCTTGCTCTGCTCATCCCGCAAACAGTTGATCTCTGTAATCAAGGCTTGCTTTTGCTGCTGATAGTAAGCTTGCCACTGTTGCAGATCTTGCTCTATTTTCGGACGCCATGCGATAATTTTACCGCGCAATGTCATACGGGCACTGATCTCTTGACTAAGCACTTCAATACGGTGACTTTGAGTTAATGCGGCCTGATATTGCGCACGTTCTGCATTCACTTCACTAAATGCGCTTTCCCACTCCTGTTTAAAATCAATTGAGGCATCGGGCAGATCACGCTTAAATATATCCAACAAATACTCTTTCACATTTCTGGAGCTCAGTTTATCGAGCCGCAAGGTGCGAGTGAGTACTTTTCGGTAGGCCGAGGCATCTGATTGATGTTCAAGATGAAAGATTGTGATATCCGGTTCACCCAGATTGCGCCGTTTACGGCTGCCATACAGTGCATCACGAAACTCTGTGGGTTCATAACTGAACAAAATACGGCCTTGCTGCGCCAGATGATCTCTTAATCGGGGTTGCTGCACCAATGTACCATCAGGCAGACGATATTCATCTAAAACCAGTGGTCCAGTATACGCAAAATATTCATATGCCTGACCGCTGACACCTTTACCAACACACCCTAAAACAACCGTACCCACTTTCGGTAAGCAGGCTTGCAGTAAGATATACGCGCTGTTGTTGGGAAAATAGAATCGGCGGGTGCTCTCAATATCATGTGCACCAAAATCCATGCGGTTCTGATCGATAATCAGTAAAAATTGCAATGCATTGATCAAGCTGGTTTTACCTTGATTATTGGGCGCAACCAGTGAAACAGAATCATCAAGAGGAAGTTCGGCCCGCTGATATCCGGCACTTCCCAGCAAAACTAAACGCTCTAGCCCATATTGAATCATGCTTCGTACCCCGCTTCGTGTATGATATCTTCTGTGAGTATCTGGCCCTGTAACGTTTCACATTCAATGCTGTTGCAGTCTGCCTGTTTATGGTGCGCGGCAAGCTGTTCAAAATAGTCTAAATAGCGGTAAACGGCCGGCAGTAACCGCCAATATCCGCCTTGCTCTTGGGTAAAACCAATGCGTGCGGCACTTTCAAGCAGAGC
>NZ_JBOFRH010000568.1:0-7818 GCF_051650925.1 Plesiomonas sp. | reverse complement strand
AAGCTGTCGCGAAAGACCTGTGTGAAAAAGACCTGCACACCGCGTTCGGCCAGCAGTTTCATGTTGGTACCGTTAGCATGCAGCGCGCTGATGTCAGAAACCGGAATACCGTAAATGCGCTCCATCACTAACAAGCTTTCGCGGCAATAATCAGTATAGATCTCGGGAACATACAGCATCGGGCTGCCGGTAAAATTGCGCCGCAGCTGGATGGCATTGGCCGCTTCACGCATTAGGTTTAGTTCATCAAGCAGCGTTTTTTCATACTCGCGAACTACTTCAACCGGCCGCAAACGCCGACCATCAGGCAATAAACGTGGTAGTGTGCGGGCCAAGCGGTACATCAGCCTGACATCGGCTTTGATAATCGGCAGGATATCAGGGCGAATAACTTTCAGTACTACCTCTTGCCCGTTCGATTTCAAGCGCGCGGTATGCACCTGTGCGATAGAGGCTGAAGCCAGTGCTATCGGGTTAAACTCATCAAACAGTGTCTCTAGTGGTACGCCAAGCGCGGCATCAATCTGCTGACGGGCCAGTTGCCCATCAAAAGAGGCTACCTGATCTTGCAACAAAGCCAACTGATCGGCGATATGCGGCGGGAAAAGATCGCGGCGGGTTGAAAGCATCTGGCCAAACTTGATCCAAACAGGCCCTAAGCTTTGCAGTGCAAGGCGCAGACGCATACCGAGCGGTTTTTCCGGATGCTGATTTTTGATCCAAAAAATACCTTTGCGCGCGATGCGCAGCGGCAATGTCAGGCGCATATCAGGCAGCAGTTCATCTAAGCCATAGCTTAAAAATACCTGTGTAATGCGGTATAAACGGCGAAAATCACTCGGCATCATGGCTGTTTTTCCAAGCGGGCTAACCGCTGTTCAATGCCGGCAAGTTGCACGGCTAAAGCATCAACCTGATCAGCAAAATAGGCCACTTCCAGCCCGCCGGGCGCAAGCCGCCACTCTTCGGTCAGCACTTGTGCAACATAGTGTTCGTTGCGCTGGTGCTGCTGTTGTACAGCCTGTAACGTGCCACGTAACACACGGCTAACGCCATGTGCCACAATATCACCGGTATAGGGCGCAAGCAGGGTAGCAGGGTCAAGGTCAAGCTGCTCAAACAGGGTTTGTACCGGTTGCAACAGTTGGATATCCCCCTGCACATCGAGCGCCTGTTCACGGATTAAACGGGTGATCTGGCGACGATCACGCAGTGCCGAGAGGGTCAAGAGATCGGTATGAATACGGCAATCGGCTTCACCTTCCCACGCGGCCAAAATATCAACCCGATCAGAGAATACCAGTACCAAAGGCGCGCTAAATTCACGCAATTGCAGCACCAGTACACGCCCTTTTAGCCGTAATAAGGCACTTTTAGCATCAGTATTTTGGCTGATCAGGGCATTAAGCGCCGTTTCTAACACACCAGTTACCAGCGGGAGTAAGGGCATAGTCATCCTTTACGTCACATACATCACAACAAGAGTTTATTCAGCCCATTACCGTAACAGTAACGAACTAAAATTTATAACCGCGATGCAAAGCCACAATACCACCGGTTAAGTTGTAGTAGCTCACTTGGTCAAAGCCGGCTTGTTCCATCATCTCTTTGAGCACATCTTGTGCCGGATGCATGCGGATAGATTCAGCCAAATAACGATAACTTTCGCTGTCATTAGCCACCATTTCACCCACTTTCGGCAAAATATGGAATGAGTAGGTATCGTACACTTTGCCCAGCAGTTCAATGGTCGGTTTTGAGAACTCAAGCACCAGCAAACGGCCGCCCGGTTTTAATACCCGAAACATCGAGCGTAATGCCTGCTCTTTTTCAGTGACATTACGTAAACCAAAACCAATGGTAATACAGTCAAAATAGTTATCAGGGAAGGGAAGAGCTTCGGCATTGGCCTGTACATAACTGACATTGCCCACCACACCCAGATCGCGCAGCTTGGCACGCCCGACTTTCAGCATGGAGTCATTAATATCAGCCAGTACCACTTCGCCGGTTTCGCCGACAAGACGGGAAAATTTGGCAGTCAAATCACCGGTACCACCGGCTAAATCCAGTACGCGCTGCCCGCGGCGTACGCCACTGCAATCTATCGTAAAACGCTTCCACAAACGGTGGATACCGAACGACATCAGATCGTTCATCAGATCGTATTTTGCCGCCACGGAGTGAAAAACATCAGCGACCATTCCGGCCTTCTCTTCCTTGGCGACTGTACGGAAACCAAAATGGGTTGTTTCCTGCGGCTGCTCTGCCATGTCTATTGCCTTTGCCTAAATGTATTTACGCCAGTTTACCCCAAGCGCAGTTCAGCCTCCATATATGAAGATTAATCACGGTTAATTAAGCACCTTGTCACTGTACTGCGTAGCGATATGGGATACTGCTCGAGACATTTTTAATAAATGTACACGCGAATGAATACCGCTCCCCCAGTTTTAATACAAGGGTTTTCAAAAAAGCGTTTCAATACACGCCATTTTCAATCTAAATAATTTTAACCCAGATTGCCGACAATAAATTAACGTGTAACGTTAATTACACGCCAAAATTACTCACCGAGTAAATCTTGCGGGTCTATCCCTTCTGCGGCCATCGCACGTAAAATTTGCTCTTTACGCTCTTCACGTTTTTCACTGATCACCACTTGTAATTGATGAACCAGATCACGCAACTCTTTAATTTCGACATGACGCGCAGCAGAGCGAATACGCTCAGGGCTTTGTGTACATAGCTCTTTCAATACTCGACCAAACATCACTTTCTCTGGAGAGTCTTCCAGCTGATTCATGATTTTGGCCATTTCAAATGTAGTAAACGATGACATAGCGCTTCTTCTATACAATAAGGTGTAGGAATGGAAAATCGCACAATCTACGAAATAGATTGCAGGATTTATTACAGTTTGCGTGGTTGTCTAAATAAACAGTACACAGAGTATACCCTGTGCATATAATTTTACGCATTCTGACGAAAAAAAGCCCGCTTGAATAGCGGGCAAAGCCTCATTGTGCTCAGTTTTTTATTTATTTTATTCAGTAATTATTTCAGTAACGCATTTTCTGCAAATTTTTAGACTCAATAACCAGATTGGTAAGGCAATCACAATCACACTCAATGCCACCGCTAAACGGGCATCCAACCCTATTTGCTGGATAATAAATGCGATCAGCGCCGCACCACCCATCTGAATACAGCCTAATAACGCAGAAGCCGTACCCGCACGCTCGGCAAACGGCATCAATGCCAACGCAGAAGCAGGGCCCAGCATCAGCGCAAAGCCAGTACACAGCAGTGCCATCGGCAACATATAAGCGGGTGCTGATAATGGCAGAACCTGTGCAGAGAACAGCATCACAAAACCGGCGCTGACAAAAACCGTTAGACCCAGCAATACCGCACGGCGCTCACCCAGTTTTAGCACCACTTTTGGCGCTAAAAAGAACGCCACAATATTGATTAAAGCGTTGCCGCTAAACCAAGCACTAAATTGCAGCTCACTTAACTGTAACTGGCCCACCAGCACCATTGAAGCGTAAGTGACATAACTGAGAATACCGGTCATTCCCGCCATACAGATAGCCGCATAGTGCAAAAACGTACGTGACTGCAAAATCGGCTGATAACGCGCCCAATGGTATAAACGGCCACTGTGTACCGTATTCTGCGGGCGGGTTTCCGGCATAAAACGCCATGCCACCGCCCCCACCAGCACCGCAAACAGCAGCATAAAGGCAAAGCAGGCGCGCCAGCCAAACTGAATCGTCAACACCCCGCCTAGCGCCGGTGCTAATGCGGGAATAATGCACAGCGCACCGTTTAGATAAGAGTACATTTTGGCGCTTTCACGCGCATTAAAGCAGTCGCGCACGGCAGCAAACGCCACAATAGAGGTCGAACATGCCCCAATTCCCTGACCTATCCGCGAAAGTTGCAGCAGCCAGTAGTGATCAGACAACGTACCGAGCAACGCGGCGACTGCATATACACTGATACCGGCCAGCAGTACCGGGCGACGACCAAAACGATCGGTCAGCGGGCCAATAATAATCTGCCCAACGCCCAAACTGAGTAAAAATAGCCCCAGCGTTGACTGCACTTGCGCCGTACTCATCTGTAAATCTTGCTGCATCAGCGGCATCGCCGGCAGATAAATATCAATCGCCAGCGGGCTAAACATCACCAGCAGCACCAACAAACCAATTAAGTTACGTGGATTCATATTGCACCTTGTGTTTTTTGCGCTACCCTACCCGAGTGCTGATATGAAGTGAAATGGCTTTTTTTCCGATATCATTTTCCTTAATGGAATATCTATGAATCTTGATCGCCTGTCTCGTCTGGATCTTAACTTGCTGGTTTGCCTGCATGTGCTGCTCGAAGAGTCCAGCGTTTCGCGCGCAGCCCAGCGCCTGCACTTGTCACAATCGGCGGTGAGTAAAGCACTCGCTCGCCTACGCGAACAACTTGATGACCCGCTGTTTTTCCGCACCGCGCACGGCTTAACCCCCACTTATCATGCTGAACAACTGGCTCCGGCACTGGGCAATATCCTGCATGAGCTGCACCTATTAACCCGCCCGCCGCAATTTGATCCCGCCAGCAGTGAGCGCCACTTCAATATCGTGATGCTCGAAAGCGCCTATCAAACACTGCTACCGCGCTTCATTAACAGCCTGCTGCAAAGCGCACCGCGCCTGCAACTGCACACCCATTTGTGGAGTGCACTCTCACTACAAGGGCTGGCCGAAGGGCAGTTTGATCTGGCATTCACCATTCGCGAACTGTATCCGAGCACTGATCAGCAACTCAACCAACTGCCGGCTGGTCTCTGCTTTGAAACACTGTTGACCGATGAGCACGTTTGTCTGCTGCGCGCGCAGCATCCGGTGCTACAACAACCGTGGGATCTGACACAATATCTGGCCATGCAACATGTGCAGGCCCGCTGTGAAGGGCGAGAGTGGTGGTCACTTGATTATCTGCTGGCCAGCCGCGGCTTGCAGCGCAACATGCCCATCAGCGTTCCCGATTTTTTTGGCGCAGTCGCCATCTGTTGTCATACTGATCTGATTTTTACCGTGCCGCGCTGTTTTGCCGACCACGTTACCGCACACTATCCGCTGACCACCTTGCCACTGCCGCTACAGCCACCGACCGTCGCCTACCAAATGCTCTGGCATGAACGGCATGAACAAGATCCCGCACACCGCTGGCTGCGAACTTTTCTGTCAAACCGGCTAACCTTACCGGCCACCGCTGTCACGGCATAGCCACAAAAACCAATACTTATTAAGGGATGCAAAAGCAAAAGCAAAAGCAAAAGCAAAAGCAAAAGCAAAAGCAAAAGCAAAAGCAAAAAGAAGCCTATATAAGCGATATAAGCGATATAAGCGATATAAGCAGGATGAAAACCTATCTTGCTGAATATGAGGTTAAATACCTCTTTAAATTAGGGGGGAGCACAACCGCACATCCCCCCAGAAGCAACACCACAGGCCGCAACCGTAACCTATCAGAGTAAATGCTCGCCGTCTTTCCATACTGGCTGATAACCGCGCGCTAAAATAGCCGCGGCCACCTCTGCGGTCGTGCGATTATCATCAATACTAAACTGCTCTAAACGTGCATCTTGCTCAGCATAGCCACCCGGTTGGGTTGATGACTCGGCACTCATCGCCGTGATCCCAAGCGGAAACACCTGATCACGAAAGCGTGCCGACTCACGGGTCGACAGACTCAACTCAACCTGATCATTAAACAAACGATAGGCACAAATAAGCTGCACCAGCTCACGCTCACTCATACCCGACTGTTGAGCCCCTTTGCCAGCACAAGGGCGCAGGCGTGGAAAAGAGATCGAGTAACGGCTACGCCAATACACCTGCTCTAGCAAGGTTAAATGCTGCGCCACAAAAAAGGCATCAGTACGCCAGTCAGACAAGCCAAACAGCGCACCAAGGCCTATTTTATTGATCCCTGCCCGACCGAGCCGGTCAGGTGTCTCCAAACGCCAGTGAAAGTCTTTTTTCTTCCCTCGCAGATGGTGCTGGGCATAGCTGACCGGATGATAGGTCTCCTGATACACCAGCACGGCATCCAACCCGTGTTCGGCCAGCTCACGGTACTGAGCCTCATCCAGCGGCTGTACCTCCATCGATAAATGGGCAAAGTGAGGACGCAATAGATCCAGAGCCTGCACAAAATAGGGCATCCCCACCTTGGTCTCTGCCTCTCCGGAAACCAGCAGCAAATGCTGATAACCGCGGCTGCGGATAGCCTGCCCCTCACGCGCAATTTGTGCCGGATTAAGTGCCATTCGGCGGATCGGTAAATTCATCGAAAACCCGCAATAACTGCACTCATTAGCACACAAATTCGAGAGATAAAGGGGAATGTACAATTGCACCGCGCGCCCAAATCGTTGCACTGTTTTTTGCTGCGCTCGCTGCGCCATCTGCTCAAGATAGGGCGCAGCAGCCGGTGATATCAGTGCTTGAAAATCATCTAAATCAAGCTGAGATCGCGTCAGCGCACGTTCAACATCAGCAGCCGTTTTGCTGTAAAGACGCAGACGAATATCATCCCAACTCAAAGCTCTTAGCCTATCGGCCACTGGGGTTAATGATGTAAAAGGCTCTCTCATAGCAAAAATCCGGTCAGCGGGCTGCTGGCCTGCGCCTGCTGTGATGCCCCCGCAAGACCGGCCAGATACCCCAACCTTCCGGCCTGTACCGCCAGCGCAAACGCACGCGCCATCGCCACGGGATCACGCGCTGCCGCAATCGCGGTATTGACCAGCACCGCATCGGCACCTAGCTCCATCGCCTGCGCAGCATGGGCCGGAGAGCCGATACCAGCATCGACCACCACCGGCACACGCGCCTGCTCGATGATAATCTGCAAAAACTCCGCTGTTTTTAGCCCCTGATTACTGCCAATCGGCGCACCCAGTGGCATCACTGCCGCACACCCCACCTCCTCCAAACGCTTGCACAGCACCGGATCGGCATGGCAATAGGGCAACACGGTAAAACCCTCAGCAACCAGCACTTCGGCCGCTTTGAGTGTTTCAATCGGATCGGGCAATAAATACTTAGGGTCAGGATGGATCTCTAATTTCAGCCAGTGTGTTCCCAGCGCCTCTCGCGCCAAATGAGCGGCCAAAATAGCCTCGCGCGCATCCCGCGCGCCTGAGGTATTGGGCAGCCAGTGCAATGCAGGGAGTGTATGCAGCGCGCGTAAAATCGGCTCATCGGGCTGCTGTAAATCCACCCGTTTTAACGCCATTGTCACCAGCTCTGATCCCGATGCAGCCAGTGCTTGCTGCATCACCGTCGCCGAGGCAAACTTGCCGCTGCCGGTCAGTAGCCGTGATGTAAACAGCCGATCGGCAATACGCAGCGGATCATTCGCTTTATCCTTCTGATATTCCATTCTCTCAACCTCCGGCAATGGCTTGAAACAGCATGACATCATCGCCATCATGCAATGGCGTGCTGCCCCAACAGCTGCGTGGCACAATCTGACCGTTCAATGCTAATGCACACCCTTGCGGATTGACGGCACACTGCTGCAACAGTGCACTGATACTCAGCCCAGCGGCCACCTGCATGGGCTGCTCATTGACGCGAACAAATATTGGTGTGATCGACAACACCGGTTCAACCGCTACCTCACCGTGCATTTCCCTATCCTGATAGATGCTCATATTGCTGTTGCTCCACACACCACACAGGCCGGATCTGCGGCAGGATAAAGCGCCTGCCACTGCCCCTGCCAAGCGTTAATTTTCACCAATTG
>NZ_JBOFRH010000567.1:0-6829 GCF_051650925.1 Plesiomonas sp. | reverse complement strand
AGTGAAGGTATCTTTGTAGTCGATCTCTTGAACGCCTTCCGCTGTGAAACGGCAGAACTTACGACGACGGAAATAACGTGCCATGTGGCTTGTCTCCTGAATCTATAAATTCGATCTGCTCGGCATGCAACACTAATTGATTTAGTCCGTTGCGGGTCTGATGATGGGTAATAAAACCGGTAACCATCAGGTTGCTGCCAACCGCTAATCTGTGAGTATTTGCTTGTGACGCCTGCCCACTGACAACCACGACCATTCGGCACCAGGCTTGTCTGGAAAAACCGGCTTCCTGTTGTTCTGAGCGATGCTCAAGCACAAACTGGCAGTGCGGTATTCCGGCGGGGCTGACTGACCGCTTGGGTATCTTGCACACTGTGCCCGACAACACCAGACGATTAGCTGTCATAGCGATAATTACTCAGCAGCTTCCTCTGCGCTATCGTCAGCACCAGCGAATTCGTCACGACGATCACGACGTTCTTCACGCGCTTTAGCCATTGGTGACGCTTCGGTGACTGCATGCTTAGTACGCATAACCAGGTTACGGATTACAGCGTCGTTGTAGCGGAAGTTAGTTTCCAGCTCGTCAATCACTTCTTGCGTAGCTTCAACGTTCATCAGAACGTAGTGAGCTTTGTGCAATTTGTTGATTGGGTAAGCCAGTTGACGGCGGCCCCAGTCTTCCATACGGTGGATTGTGCCACCTACAGCTTGGATTGAGCCAGTGTAACGCTCGATCATGCCTGGAACCTGTTCGCTTTGGTCAGGATGAACCATAAATACGATTTCGTAATGACGCATCAATTGCTCCTTACGGATTATTCAGCCTCCGATCCGGGTCAGTCGTCAGCCCGCGGAAGCAAGGAACGATTTCAAAGTACGACTGAATTTAAGCCGCCGAAGTGTACTTAACCCCAGCAGGGAATACAAGAATATTCGCGTAAATCGCTGAATTAGACGGCGGCTTATCAGGCGTGCGGAACGGGAAAAGTGTAAAGAAACGGCTAATAGTGGCGGTAATAGTTTACACCAAGAGATTGACACCCACGGTCAGCCGTATTCGGTGTTACCGGCCAGCAAGGGCCGGTAACCATGAAGCTCTGTTACGCTTTACGCTGACGCACGGCTTCAAACAGGCAGATACCGGTTGCAACCGAAACGTTCAGTGAAGAGACGGTACCGGCCATTGGGATGCTAATGAGCTCATCACAATGTTCACGGGTCAGACGTCGCATACCTTCGCCCTCTGCGCCCATCACCAGTGCCATCGGGCCGTTAAGCTTGCTTTGGTACAGGTCATGGGTCGCTTCACCGGCAGTACCCACCAGCCAGATGCCACGCTCTTGCAACGCACGCATCGTACGCGCCAGATTGGTCACACTGATCAGTGGAACATGCTCGGCAGCACCACAGGCAACTTTACGGGCAATCGAGTTTAGCTTAGCGGAGCGATCACGCGGGGCAATCACTGCGTGTACACCGGCAGCATCAGCACTGCGCAAGCATGCACCAAGGTTGTGCGGATCAGTGATGCCATCGAGGATAAGTAAAAACGGGGTCGTCGTTTTATCCAGCAGATCGTTTAAGTCGTGCTCATCGTACTGCTTACCTTCGGTAACTCGCGCCACAATACCTTGGTGCACCGCACCTTCGGATTTGGCATCAAGCACCTGACGGTTAGCCATCTGAATGCTCACGCCAACACGGCGCAGCTCATTGAGCAGTGGACGCATACGCTCGTCTTCACGGCCTTTGAGGATAAATACATCGATAAATCGCTCTGGATCTGATTCCAGCAACGATTTGACGGCATGAATGCCGAAAATCACATCACTCATGGATTATTGTTTCTTCTTTCGGTTCGGTTTCTTGGCTCCGCCAGCTTTTGGCTTGTCGGAACGGATGACTTTCGCTTTTTTCGGGCCACGGCCTTCTGCATCTTTCGGCAGATTAAATACCGGTTTACCGTTATTTGAGCGCCCTGACTTTTTATTGCCAGTACGCTTTTCTCCGCCATTTTTCAGTGCGTTACGGGCTGTTTTTCCCGCACCACGTGGCTGACGATCAGTTTCCAGCAATTCAAAATCGATTTTACGCTCATCCAGATGAACAGCGCTGACTTTGACTTTCACACCATCGCCTAAACGATAGATATTGCCCATGTTCTCACCAATCAGGCGCTGACCTACCGCATCAAACTGGTAGTAATCGTTCGCCAGTGAAGAGACATGCACTAAGCCATCAATGAACAGCTCATCAAGCCGGACAAAGAAACCAAAGCCGGTAACAGCCGCAATCACGCCGCGGAACTCTTCACCGACATGGTCTTGCATGTACTCACACTTGAGCCAGTCAGAGACATCACGCGTTGCATCATCGGCGCGACGTTCACACATCGAACAGTGCTCACCGAGCTGGTCCATATCGCTGTCGAGATAGTGCCAGCCGCCGCTGCCTGTCCAGCGATCTTTCGCTTCACCGGCTTGCTTGGCTAACAGATATTTAATGCCACGATGCAGTGACAGATCCGGATAGCGGCGAATCGGTGAGGTAAAGTGCGAGTAAGCTTCCAGCGCCAGACCAAAGTGACCACGGTTTTCCGGATCATAAATGGCCTGCTTCATTGAGCGCAGCAGCATCGTCTGGATCAGCTCTCGATCGGTACGCTCACTGATGTCATCCATCAGTTTAGCGTAATCGGCCGGTTCTGGTTTTAATCCCCCAGTCAGGCTCAAGCCTAACTCGCCCAAGAAGCTACGAAAGCCGGTTAAACGCTCTTCACCCGGTAGATCGTGCACGCGGTAAAGTGCTGGCTCTTGGTATTTTTCCATGAAACGGGCTGAAGAGATATTCGCTAAGATCATGCACTCTTCGATGATCTTGTGCGCATCATTGCGAACAAGCGGTACAATTCGCTCAATACGGCGAGAGGCATTGAAGATAAATTGTGTCTCTTGCGTTTCAAAATCAATCGCGCCGCGCTGTTCACGGTTTTTACGCAGCATTTTGTACAAGCCATACAGCTCTTCAAGATGCGGCACCAGTGGCGCGTAGTGTTCACGCAACTCTTCATCACCTTCGAGCATACGCCAAACTTTGTTGTAAGTCAGACGAGCATGGGAGTTCATGACCGCTTCATAGAAGGTGTAGGATGAGAGCTTCCCGCGTGGCGAGATGGTCATTTCGCAGACCATGCACAGGCGATCAACTTGCGGATTAAGTGAGCACAATCCGTTCGATAACACTTCCGGTAGCATCGGGATCACTTGCGACGGGAAGTAGACTGATGTGCCCCGATTACGCGCTTCGGTATCTAGCGCTGTTTTCGGGCGAACATAGTAGCTCACATCGGCGATAGCAACCCACAGACGCCAACCACCAGAGGCAATTTTTTCGCAATAAACGGCATCGTCAAAATCACGCGCATCTTCGCCATCAATCGTTACCAGCGGCAGATCACGCAGGTCAATTCGACCACGCTTGGCCTCTTCGGGCACCTCTTCTTTTAACTTGCTGACTTGCTTTTCAACGGCCTCTGGCCAAGTATGCGGAATATCATGGTTACGCAGGGCAATTTGGATCTCCATGCCCGGAGCCATGTTTTCACCCAGCACTTCGACCACACGGCCGACAGCATTGATCCGCTTACCCGGACGCTGAGTCAGCTCCACCACCACAACATGGCCCATACGCGCGCCATTGCTGTCGTCTGGCGGGATCATGATATCTTGGCTAATTCGGTTATCATCGGGCACGACAAAACCAAGCCCCTGATCCATAAAATAGCGACCAACGATCTGGGCTTTACGTGGTTCGACAACGCGTACAATGCGCGCTTCACGACGACCACGGCGATCAAGCCCCATCGGTTGGGCTAAGATCACATCACCGTGCAGGACTTGGCGCATTTGATCGTTAGGCAAGAACAGATCGTCTTTTTGCCCTTCAACACGCAAGAAACCATAACCATCGCGATGCCCGACCACGGTACCACGCACCATATCAAGGCGCTCAGGCAGGGCATAACATTGGCGACGGGTGAAGACCAGTTGGCCATCACGCTCCATGGCGCGCAGGCGACGGCGCAGGCCTTCTAATGACTCATCATCAGTCAGACCCAGTTCACGGCTCAACTCTTCACGGCTTGCAGGTGCATGGCGCTCGGCAAGGTGAGCCAGTATGAATTCTCGACTCGGGATCGGATGCTCGTATTTCTCGGCTTCTCTTTCCAGATATGGATCCTGCGACATAATAACTGTCCGGTTGAGGAGGGTAATCTCGAGTATACCCTATTCCGGCAAGTGTAACAGCTGACGTAACGGCAAGTTTTGGCTGATTAAATCTGCCAGTGTGTACTTATCCAATTCTGCCAAAAATGCCGCTGCGGCATCTGCCAGAATCTGCTTCAATCGGCAGGCCGGTGTAATATGACAAAACTCACTGCTGCAATTTACCAGCTGCATCGGCTCAAGGCCGCGCACCACATCCCCCACACAAATTTGTGCTGCCGGTCTGCCAAGCCGAATACCGCCATTTTTACCGCGTACTGCCTCAACCACACCCATGTGGCTGAGCTGGTTAATAATTTTCACCATGTGATTACGCGAGACACCGTATGCTTGGGTGACTTCACTGATATTTGTCAGTTTGCCTTCCGGTAATAAGGCCATATAAATCAGTGCTCTTAGGCCATAATCAGTAAAACTCGTTAATTGCACTCAACACTCTCCACCACAAAAAAATACAGGGGCTCTATCGATAATCAGGCGATTGCATTGCGCTATTATCGTTGTTTTTGTTCCGCACTGTGACACAAATTGGCTTGTCAGATAGCGCTTATTTTTAACATTTTTTGGTTGACTATAAAGGTGCATTTAATATACAACTTATAGCGACGAGATGATAATCCCAATTTGAAGAGTGACGACTGACTATGTTAGATACCCAAACTATCGCTATTGTAAAAGCAACGGCTCCGCTGCTGGCAGAGACAGGCCCGAAACTGACCGCGCATTTTTATGATCGGATGTTTTCGCATCACCCAGAGTTGCAAGATATTTTCAACATGGCGCATCAGTCTAGCGGTCGTCAACGCGAAGCTCTATTTAATGCGATTGTCGCGTATGCCAATAACATCGAAAATCTGGCCGCGCTGTTGCCAGCAGTAGAGAAGATTGCACAAAAACATGCCAGTTTTAATATCCAACCGGCGCAATATCAGATTGTGGGTGAGCATTTGCTGGCCACTATCCGCGAGCTGTTTAACCCAGGCCAAGAAGTGCTGGATGCGTGGGGAAAAGCGTATCAGGTATTGGCTGATGTCTTTATCGGGCGTGAAGCGGCTATTTACCAAGAGCGTTCAACACAAAATGGTGGCTGGTTAGGCACGCGTGCTTTTACTCTGGTTGAAAAAAACCAAGAGAGTGATGTGATCACCAGTTTTGTTTTTGCGCCAGTTGACGGCCAACCTGTTGCTGATTATTTACCGGGTCAGTATCTGGCTGTATACCTGCGTCCAGCCTCTTTTGAGTACCGTGAAATTCGCCAGTACTCTTTGTCTGACGCACCAAACGGCAAAACCTACCGCATTGCAGTAAAACGTGAAGAAGGCGGCAAAGTTTCGCCGTATCTGCATAATGAAGCACAAGTGGGTGATGTGGTTGAACTGGCCATGCCGTACGGCGATTTCTTCCTACAAACCCAAGCGCACACTCCGGTCGCACTGATCTCCGGTGGCGTAGGTTTAACCCCAATGCTGAGTATGTTTAATACACTGGTTCAGCAACAGCATAGTGGTGATATTCACTGGATCCACGCAGCTGAAAATGGCAAACACCATGCGTTTGCCGCAGACATTAATGCGCAAGCTGCACAGCATAGCAATATCAGCCGCCATGTTTGGTACAACCAACCTACCGCACAAGATCTGCCGGGTGAAGATTATCAATATCAGGGTTTCGTTGATCTGCAAGCACTGCGCAGCACACTAGATACACCAGATATGCAGTACTACTTCTGTGGTCCATTGGGCTTTATGCAGCATATTGGCCAAACACTGCAAGGCTGGGGCGTTGATGCAGACCGTATTCACTATGAGTGTTTTGGTCCGCACAAAGTGTTGTAATAACAGTGCTGTAATAAAAAACACTGTAATACACAGAGCATTAATGACACATGCAGGAATAACACAATCAGGGCGCTCAAAGAGCGCCCTGATTTTATCTGTGGTGAGCTATCATCTTCTGATACCGAAAACCACTTGCCAACATCACCAAAACCCACGCGGTTTGGTGGCGCGCTGAATAATATTGCCCGGCATTTTAGCCGCCAGTTTTTTTCGTAACACGGCAATTACCTGATGCTGCGCGGTATCAGCGGTAATGCTTTCGGATAACCAGCGATAACTGGCTTCATAATCAAGCGGGCTACCCTGATTAGCCACCAGCATTTGTGCCAGTGCAATTCGGCTCGATAAACTGCCTAAACTAGCCCCTTCACGCAGATAGCGTATCGCACGTTCGCTATCTTGCTGCACAAATTGACCTTGCCGGTAAAACTGCCCTAAGCGCAAAAAAGCGGCCGGAAGTGCTTGTTCAGCAGATTTTTGCAGGTAATACAGCCCTAACTCTGGGTTTTGCGGTACACAAACTCCTTGAGTGAGCATATCGCCCCACAAAAACTGATACGCCGGATATTCTGCCTGACGCGCACGCAATTCAATATCTTCAACCAATTGACATTGATCGGCTTGAACCTGTTGTAAATGCTGCTCGCTAACAATTTGCCGCAACAGCTTTTCTTGATCATACACTTCAACCGGTGAGCCGCC
>NZ_JBOFRH010000566.1:0-2276 GCF_051650925.1 Plesiomonas sp. | reverse complement strand
CAGATAACCGACAGCTCATTGGCAAAGGCAATGTTTACATCACGGAAGCTGTTTTCGGTCAGCTTGCACATTTCGGCAGTACGTGAGTTAGTAATTACACACTCACCTTGTACAAAGATCTTATACAAGCTGGCTGCGCGCTCAGAACAGCGTGGCGTCATTCCGCCAATGACCCGATCATTTTGAATCAGCTCAACCATCACCTTGCCCGGCAATACACGCTCAGGGCAGTAGGCAATGCTGATATCTGCCGCATCACCCGCTTGTGGTGGGAAGCTCAAGTCAGGACGAGCAGCCATCAGCCACTGTGCCATTTGTTCTGTTGCAGTAACTGGTGAGGTGGACTCTAAAATGACCAGATCGCCTTTTTTCAGCACCGGAGCAATCGAGTTGGCTGCCGCTTCGACGTACACCAGATCCGGCTCGTAATCCCCCTTAAATGGGGTGGGTACGGCAATTAAAAAGGCATCAGCCGCTTCCGGCGTAGTACTGGCGCGCAAAAATTGGCCTTCAACGGCCTCTTTAACCACGCGGTCTAAATCAGGCTCAACAATGTGGATTTTGCCCTGATTGATGGTATCAACCGCATGCTGGTTAATATCAATACCGATTACTTTTTTCTTCGCAGACGCAAACGCTGCGGCTGTCGGCAGGCCAATATAGCCCAGACCTATCACAGAAATGGTTTCAAAGCTCATGGCGAGTCACCTGATTATTCATTAATGCATCAAGAATTCGTTGGCAGGCATGCCCGTCACCATACGGGTTATGGGCACGACTCATGCGATGGTATTCGTCGTTATCACTAAGCAGACGCGAAACTTCAGCAACAATGGTCTCGACTTGCGTACCGACCAATCTGACCGTTCCGGCCGCGACCGCTTCAGGGCGTTCAGTCGTATCACGCAATACCAAGACCGGTTTCCCCAGTGACGGCGCCTCTTCCTGAATACCGCCAGAGTCGGTCAGGATCAGGTAAGCACGGTGCATCAGGTAAACAAACGGCAGATAGTCTTGCGGATCGATCAAAATGACATTATCAATACCGCTTAAAATACGGTTAACCGGTTCACGTACGTTCGGGTTGAGGTGCATCGGGTAGACAATCTGTGCATCGGGATGCTGACGGGCAATGTGCGCCAGCGCAGTACAGATCCGCTCAAACCCGCCACCAAAACTCTCTCGGCGGTGGCCAGTGACCAAGATCATCTTGGTATCTTCCCGTAAAAACGGATAGCGCGATTCAACGCTGTGCAGCAGCGCCGGATCATTGAGCAGCTTATCTCGCACCCAAAACAGCGCATCAATCACCGTATTTCCGGTGACAAATATCTGTGGTTCAGGAATATGTTCTTGGCGTAAATTTTGGTGTGACGTTTCAGTCGGGGCAAAATGGTAGTGTGCCAGATGACCGGTCAATTTACGGTTACCCTCTTCTGGCCACGGCGAGTAAAGGTTGCCCGTTCGTAGCCCCGCCTCAACATGTCCAACCGGAATTTGGTGGTAAAAGGCCGCTAAACTGGCTGCCATTGTGGTTGTCGTATCACCGTGAACCAGCACTACATCAGGCTGAAACTCATTAAGCACCGGTTTTAAGCCTTCAAGAATACGGCAAGTAATCTCGGTTAGCCCTTGACCTGGACGCATGATATTCAGATCAAAATCAGGGGTGATCTCAAACAGCTTCAAGACTTGATCGAGCATCTCACGATGTTGCGCGGTGACACACACCTTCGCTTCAAACGCAGGATGCTCGGCTAAAGCATGAACGAGCGGTGCCATTTTAATGGCTTCAGGACGCGTACCGAAAACGGTCAACACTTTCACAGCAATACTCTTTATTTTGTTGTTTGGTCGCGCTATTTGACTAGCAGCACCTAAAAGTAGGGGGCAATGGTATTGCCCCCAGACCCGGTTTACTGGGCTGAAATACGACGAGCAATCACAATACCTGCACCGGTCATCGCACCAATAAAGCCCCACAGGATAAATAAGAATACCCGGCGTGGTTTATCGCGCTTAACTGGCTCAACAGGGGTGCGTAAATAGCGGAATGTTTCGATGTTATTATCAAGTTTAGGTGTTATCGCCAAGCCTGCCAGTACCGCTTTGTTCTGGGCATAATCCACATCAAAGTTGGCAGCTTGCAAGGTTTCATTGGCCGTTTCGTTTACCGCTTCATTGTCAGCGCTCTTGGCAGCATGGGTATCGGCCGCCGCTTGTTTACGCTGATATACCGCTTGTGCAACAGAGGTCTGACGCGCAACCAGTGCTTT
>NZ_JBOFRH010000565.1:0-2118 GCF_051650925.1 Plesiomonas sp. | reverse complement strand
ATCAGGATGAAAAGAACCCCGGAGTCTTTGTGGCGGAGTGCGCCATACCGGCCGAACATGCCATTAACGGTACGGGGTATTACATCAATGAGATGTCAGCCATCTTAGATAACGGCATCTTGTACGCCTATCGACGGGTGTCAGGGGACTTCAAACCGCTGATCACCTCGGGGGAAGCCAAAAGCTATTTGTACCGGCTGCGCTTCATTCCCCAGAATGCTGGCGTGGTGAATGTCACTATCGACCCGTCTGTGGTGTGGCCGACGTTGGCGGATTTGAAGCGTGAAATTCAACGCCATGAAGAAAGCCGCAATCACCCTGATGCGTCATTGACGGAGAAGGGCTTTGTGCAGCTGAGTAGCGCGACCGATAGTACGTCCGAGACGCTAGCGGCAACGCCGAAAGCGGTGAAGACCGTTCACGACTTAGCGGCAGGCAAATACACCGCTGAGGATGCGACGACCGCTAAACGTGGTTTGGTTCAACTCTCCAGCGCTCTCGACAGTGAGAGTGAGAAGCTCGCCGCTACCCCAAAAGCGATTAATGAACTGCGTAAACGCATTAGTCAGGCCGCTTTCCCAATCAGTGAGCAGCCGCTATCGGTCGATTTAAATACCTTGGGCTCTCTGGCTCATCGAGGCGTGTATTACCAGCCGGCGAATGCAGGGGCGACAACCGAACATCATTATCCGTTAGCGGAGGCCGGTACATTAATCGTGACGCCGTCGGCCTATGGATGTCAGCAGGAATACACCTCTTTTTTCAGTTGTCGGAAATTCTGCCGAGGGCTAAGCGCTGCATGGAATGGTGAAAATGGGCCATGGCTTGATTGGATTGAGGTCGGTAACACCTTACCGGTCGGTATTCCCTTACCGTGGCCAACCGATACACCGCCTCTCGGTTATGTGTTTATGATGGGGCAATCATTTGATAAATCTCGTTACCCTAAGTTGGCGCAAGCATATCCATCAGGTGTATTGCCTGATATGCGCGGGCAAACCATTAAGGGTAAGCCAGTATCTGGGCGCGCGGTTTTATCATACGAGGCCGACCAAAATAAACGCCATAAACACGTAGCGCATTGCAGCGAAACTGATTTAGGCGCTAAAAACACTGACGCATTTGATTATGGCTCTAAGTCATCATCTTCCGGCGGTTATCACGTTCATTATGGTGTTCCTTCTCGTCAAAGTCCGTGGGATATCGGTGGCAGTACTTGGCAATATTTTAATTTCTCTAATGTTGCTAATACTGATGGTGCGGGTGATCACGTACACACCGTATATATTGGCCCACACGTGCATCGAGTTGTCATTGGCGCACATGGCCACACGATCGTGATTGATGATGATGGTGGAAGTGAAACAACAGTCAGGAATATTGCGTTTAATTATATGGTTGAAGCTGCTTAAAATTGCATGGAGATAACGAAATGAGCAAGTTCGTTTTTTCTGATGACGATAGAACTATCGTGGTTTATGGTTTTTTAGCGGACACCTATGAATATATCGGGAAGTCTGATTGTTATATTCCTGCCAGAACCGGTTTGCCGGCCTACTGTACACATAAGCCTGCGCCTGTTGCGCCAGATGGCATGGCGGTGGTGTTTGATATTGAGCGTGATGATTGGGCGATTGTAGAAGATCATCGCGGAAAAACGGCGTATGACATTGAAACACGGGAGCCGCATCTTATTACAACTCCTGGCGCATTACCTGAAAAATTCACGTTATTAAAGCCTGAAAGTGAATTTGATCGATGGCAAGGTGATTCGTGGGAAAAAGATGTAATGGCAGAGGCACATTTTAATCAGCGGTGTATTGAGGCTAAAAAGCAGCAACTGATTAATGAGGCTAGCCAACACATCGATATTTTGACTGACAAAATTAATCTCGGATTATCGTCAAGTCCTGATGCAGATAGAGCATTGCTTGACGCGTGGCGAACTTACCGTGTCAAAATTGCAAGTGTTGAGTCATCATTGGCTACTAGTGAAATTGTGTGGCCATTAAAACCACAGGAATAAATGATTAACGTTTTATTTAACCCGCCTTGGTGCGGGTTTTTTTATGGGATTTTTATGACGAAAAAACGCTATATCGCGCGGATTGGCTTTGA
>NZ_JBOFRH010000564.1:0-1077 GCF_051650925.1 Plesiomonas sp. | reverse complement strand
AAAAGACTGTTAACCAAAGACGCCACTGGATATAAAAAAGAGCGCGAATGATAATGGTAACTGCCCAGAAATAAAAGGCGTTTTCCCCTTATCGGCGCAATTTTCCTCTTTTCACTGCGAAAGCTCAAATGATAGTTTGTGCCCATAAATTTGCCATTGGACGTTTCGCGGTACAAACCGGCACCTTGCAGTGCCACGTGATGTCACCGCTATTTTCAACTTGACGTGTAACTCATTGATTACGTGTTACATGGGTTTTGCCTATCACGATACAACCATCACTTACACAACTATGACTTATTCGGCTATCACTTAGAAAACGCAGGAAGAGCGGTGGAAAACCGTTCGCTCTGTTATTATGCCGTATACAAGGAAGTCATACTGACAAGGGAGTAAAGGGACTGATGGCATTCTTCTTTTCTGCGCGAATGACCGCATATGTGGCTGCTGCATTAACGTTGTTACCCTGTACTGCTGTGCAAGCTGTCACGCAGGTCTTTGAATATAAGAATTTTTATGACGACCCAATGCGTATAGCGGCGTCAGATAAGCCCGCGCTGCAAGCGCGTCTCGCGTATTTCCTGGTTAATCCGCAAAACGGCCAAACCTGCCAGATTCGCCAGATTGTGATGTCATCCGGTCGGCATCAGGAAGTGTTGCAGCCCAGTGCAGATCAGGAGATCAAAATCCCGCTGGATACCAATTTGCGCAGCCTTAACCCAAATTTGACGATGGATATCAATGCGGAGCAGCCGTGCAGTTTGTCTGTACAAGTGGTTAGCACGTTGCCGATGACGACACAGATAGAAGGTAAGCAACTGGCCGCATTGGTAAAAGATATGAACGAGGTTTATCAACGCCTTGGCACTTTTGTCACCCGCCGTTATATGCCGCATGTCTCGGGGTTAGTGCTGCACTTTCCGGTGGCGGATGGCAAAGTTCTTGGAACTACATCAAAAAATCCGCTTTATATAAAAAATCATATTTTGACCCTGAATACGGAACAAATGGTAAATATAGAGACAGATTTACTTACATTTCCGGCCATTCCAGAAAAAATAACACCGTTTATTCAGC
>NZ_JBOFRH010000563.1:0-1041 GCF_051650925.1 Plesiomonas sp. | reverse complement strand
TCAATCACCGAAAAATTGTTCTGTGGCGAGCACCATAAACGCAAAGATGCGATTGGCGCGCTGGTTAACGCCCTGATCACCGGCATTACCTTGCAGCATGAGCCGCTATTTAGTGAACCGCTACTGGCGTGGAATGCCCAGCTACCGGCACCGCTGCAACAGGTAATTTCGATTCTGGTGCGCTTTGTGAACGACTTTGTGGTGCGCAAAACGGAAGTGCAAATGCTGGAATACCGTGGCCAACAACTAATTATGGAGCTGTTTGACGCTTTCAGCGCCGATCCCGAGCGTTTATTACCACCAGGAACGCGTCAACGCTGGCAACAAAGTCGCGCCGAAGGTCACTCTGGGCTGCGCGTGATCACCGATTATATCTCCGGCATGACCGATGGCTTTGCCCAGCGCACCTATATTCAACTCTTTACACCGGCCAGTACGCTCAGTTTTGACCCACATAACTGAATTCACTGAACGCAAAACTTAATACAGAAGACCGCGCAGTAATTAATTTAAATTCAGTTACATAACCATAGGAACTACCGACGCGACTTAACTGGTCAGTCGCGCCGGTCGCTCTATAATGAGCGATTCAATGCACAATCTATATTAATAACGATCACTCGCCGAGCGCCTGTGACCAAGCGTATTAGCGATTTATTAGCACTAACTCGATAGCCTTAACCTGATAGTCGTGAAATATACCGTTTTCCATTTGGAGCCCTAAACCTGCCATGCCACCAGCCATCGCCCCTCGTCTATTTTTACAATCGTTTCGCCACTGGAAATTCAGCTGGCTGTGGGGGGATGTTGTCGCTGGGGTATCAGTTGCGGCCATTGCCTTGCCAGCCCAAATGGCGACCGCCCATCTGGCGGGCATGCCGCCGCTCACCGGCATCTACGCATTTATTGCCGCCGCTATCGGCTTTGCCATTTTAGGCGCGAACCGCTATCTGTCTGGCGGCGCTGACTCCACTATCGCACCAATTTTTGCCTCTGGCCTGTCACTGATGGCCGTAGCCGGTACGCCGGAATACGCGCATC
>NZ_JBOFRH010000562.1:0-1190 GCF_051650925.1 Plesiomonas sp. | reverse complement strand
GGTAAACGCTTTGGCAGCTCTTGGTAAATTAGCTCAAAATTAGACAAACCGCCGCCCAGAACCACCACATGTGGGTCAAGACAGGTGAAGATGTTCGCCAAGCAAATCGCCAACAGCTCCATGAACCGCTCAACGTGCTGCACGGCGCGGCGCTCACCCTGCTCGTAATGAGCAATGATTTCTGGAGCCGACAGTTTTTCTGAGAAATAGTGGTCATACAGCTGCTCAAAACCACGCCCAGACAGGTAGTTGTCAATACAACCGCTGTTTTTACAGCCGCACGGGAAAATAGGCGCATTTTCCATGCCGAGTAATTTCAGTGCATCGTATGGCAAACGGGTATGCCCAATTTCACCCGCAATATTGGCGCGACCAGAGTGCACCTTGCCATTGAAAATCAACCCGCCCCCAACACCAGTGCCCAAAATCAGCCCCAATACAGACGGCTCACCGC
The DNA here is from genome assembly GCF_051650925.1 of Plesiomonas sp. Classification (NCBI taxonomy): domain Bacteria; kingdom Pseudomonadati; phylum Pseudomonadota; class Gammaproteobacteria; order Enterobacterales; family Enterobacteriaceae; genus Plesiomonas; species Plesiomonas sp. The sequence goes on along the minus strand of NZ_JBOFRH010000562.1, from coordinate 736 downwards.
GCAGATCTTCATCCCACGCTTCGGATAACGCAAAGCAGTTGGCATCATTTTCAATTTTTACCGGACGCTGTAAGCACTCTTCCAGATCGCGTTGCAGAGTGTGCCCCATCGCCGCCGGAATATTGGAGGTGAGAAGCTTACCGGTTTCGACATCCGCAATCCCTGGGATCCCAATTCCAACCGTACCTTTGACGCCAAACTCGGCATCAGCATTGTTTACCAGCGTCACAATAGCGTCCAGAAAAGCGGCGTAGCTTTCGGTTGGCGTTGCCACGCGCTCACGCGCAACCCGTACCAAATCTGCATCAAAAGCGCCAAACTCAATTTTGGTGCCGCCGATATCAAAGCCGTAATACATTGCTCCACTCCCTTTTTTACACAGCATTGTATGCGCTGCTGCCGTCCGTGTTTGTTAGCGGTTTACGGCATATTCCCTGAAAAAATGCAACGCATGATCCATTAATAATCAATAGGTTAATTATTGCATAAAATCTGATTATCTTACGTAAGAAACTCACTGCAACATCCAATATCATGCTCTGTTTCGCAATTTATTACATGCCCTGCGTAGAAGAGAAAGTCAGGGTATGGCATGCAGCACAGGATCTTTGAGAATCTTCAGGACGTTACATTAAATGCTGGTCAAGCACCGCAACTGACAGTAGGATCTAAAAGATAATATTGCAGGAGTCCAACATGAAGTTAAAACGGGTGGCGGAAGCCGTATTACCGACGC
>NZ_JBOFRH010000561.1:0-5704 GCF_051650925.1 Plesiomonas sp. | reverse complement strand
ACATCGCCACAGTTTTAGCTCTTTTTTCCAGCAACACTATATTTTGCCGATGGGTGCTGCTATCTGGTCAGCCAGCGTGCAGCAAATGCTGGCATTCCCTTTTTTGTTTTTCGCACGTTTTTTTGCCAACCACGGGTTGTTGAATGTGGCAGACCGCCCGCAGTGGTACGTGATCCCAGGCGGCTCACGCCAGTATATTGAGCCCTTGATGAAAGAGTTACGCGCCACGGTACGTTTAGCCACACCGGTGCAGCGTGTTAGAAGGTTACCCGATACGGTGCAGATAGAAGCCGGTGGTGAAATGCACACCTTTGATAAAGTGATCTTTGCCTGCCATAGCGATCAGGCGCTAGCACTGCTAGAGACGCCAACGCCGAATGAGCAGCATATCCTCGGCGCACTGCCGTATGCGGAAAATGAAGCTGTGTTACATACCGATACCCGCGTATTACCTACACGCCGTTTGGCATGGGCCAGTTGGAACTACCGCCTGCAACCGGATCTACACGCGTTACCGCAAATCACCTATAACATGAATATTTTGCAGGGAATAACGTCTGCACATACCTTTTGTGTCACCTTAAACCCACATTTCCCTATTGCCAAAGATCGTATTATCAAACGCTTACGTTACCACCACCCGACATTTACACCGGAAGGGATCTGGGCACAACAACAGCGTGATCAGATCTCCGGTGTTAACCGAACCTATTTTTGTGGTGCTTACTGGTACAACGGCTTTCACGAAGATGGCGTGCGCAGTGCGGTCGATATCGCACGGCAGCTCGGCGTGGTATTCCCATGACAAAGCCGACTACCCACGCCGATACATTGCCGCACACCCTGTACTGGCACGGTGAGGTACTGCACAGCCGCCGATCACCGAAAAAAAATGCCTTTAAATATCAGATCTATATGCTGGGAAAGTGGCTAGATGATCTGCCTGAGCACCAAAACTGGGTAGCCAGCCGATTAGGGCAGTTTCCATTACTCCGTTTTTGCCGCACCGATTATCTCCCCGGTGAAGGTTCATTGCGCCAAGCTGCACGGGATAAAGCGCGCCAGCTCGGTGCAATATTAGATGACGATGTCGCCGTGCTATTTATCGGTAACCCCCGCTGTCTTGGCGTGTATTTCAGCCCAATCAATTTTTATCTGCTTATGCAGCAACAGCAACCGCGTTATCTGCTGGCTGAAGTGTCGAATACCCCCTGGGGTGAGCGTGACTACTATCTGATCCCCCTACCTGCAGAGGCTGTGCATACGGATAAGGCCTTTCACGTTTCACCGTTTATGCCTATGGATATGCAGTACCAATGGCAGATTCACTATGATCCCGACCATTTTTCCGTCGGCATCACCAATCTTGATAAACAGACCCGACAGGCAGTATTTCACGCGCATTTGTCATTACGTGCGCAACCTGTTACGCAGGCCAGCACGCGGCAACTGCTGCGCCGTTTTCCGGCGATGACACTGAAAGTGGTTGTTCTTATTTATTATCAGGCAGCCAAAATGCTGCTCAAAGGCTTTCGTTTTTATCCGCATCCGTGAGGCTCGTATGGATTCAGCCCGTATACAAACTCTGTCATCCGTTAATAGCCATGCCCGTAAGCTGGTATTGCAATTTTTACACGCCATTACCCACGGCACGTTAATTATTCATGATGACCACGTTGGCGGGTTGACGATTCACCGCGATGACAGCATCACCGCCACATTAACGGTGCATGATCCGCTATTTTATCGCCGACTACTCTGGGGCGGTGATGTCGCTGCCGGTGAAATGTGGATGCAAGGGCAGTGGAGTAGCCCCGATCCTGTGCAGGTAATCCGTTTGCTGGCGCGTAATCAGGCGGTCTTTGATAAGCTCGAAGCCCGTTTACGCTGGCTGACTGCGCCTCTTAATCGCCTACGCCACTTTCTGACCCGTAACACCCTACAGGGCGCGCGCAAAAATATCGCCCAGCACTACGATCTGGGCAATGCGATGTATCGGCTGTTTCTCGACCCCGAAATGCAGTACTCCTCTGCCCTGTTCAGCCACCCGAACCAATCACTGGCTGACGCGCAATACAACAAACTCAAGACACTGTGCCAGACACTCGATTTACAGGCGCACGATCACCTGCTGGAAATTGGCAGTGGCTGGGGCGGCTTGGCGGTGTATGCCGCTCGGCATTATGGTTGTAAAGTCACCACTGTCACCTTGTCGCAAGAGCAGTTTGCATTTGCAAAAACGCGTATTCAAGCCGAAGGGTTGCAAGATAGAGTCACCATATTGTTACAAGACTACCGCCATATCCAAGGTCAATTTGATAAAGTGGTCTCTATCGAGATGATTGAGGCAGTCGGTGAAGCCTTTTTACCGGGTTACTTTGCCAAAATCGCCTCGCTACTTACCCCACAAGGGCGTTTTCTGATTCAGGGGATCACCATCCGCGATCAACGCTATCAGGTGTACCGCAGCCAAACCGATTTTATCCGCCGTTATATTTTCCCGGGCGGCTTTCTTCCCAGCCTGAGCATCATACTCGATACCCTCACCCGCCATACTGATCTGAATGTGGTGCAGATGCACGATTTCGGCCACCACTATGCCCGCACACTGCATTTGTGGCGCGCAGCCTTTAACGAACACGCCTTCGCCATACAACAACTTGGCGCTTCTGATGAATTCATTCGTCTGTGGGATTTTTACTTTGCCTACTGTGAAGCCGGATTTTTAGAGCGCGCTATCAGTGTCGTGCATATCACCGGTTGCAAGCCGAGCCCACTGGCATGGAATTCTCTCGATGCCCCGCTTACACACTAAATATTGGCGCTGGGCCCACTTTTTTGCCTTTGAACTGTATTGGCTCGCGGCAGTGCAGTTCCACGCGACCGTGCTTTGCCTGCTACTGGTACTGCTGCATCTGGTTCTTACACCCACACCGCTGCGCGACCTAAAGATCTTACCGCTATCTGTATTAGGAATTGGCATTGATTTTCTGCTGACTGACTCCGGCGTGTTTATTTTCCCAAGCACTTTCCCTATATGGATGATAGCGCTATGGGTCGGTTTTATTTTGGCGCTGCCACACGGTTTAAACTGGTTATTTACATTTCACCTGCGCTGGCAGATCTTTTTTGGCGCACTGGGGGGCGCACTTTCCTATTTTTCTGCATATGCTTTGGGTGTTGTCCGTTTTGGTTATCCACTGATACCGGTGATCATCGGTATTGCGGCTATCTGGGCACTGCTGCTCCCCCTGCTTATTTACTTTGTTCGATGCATTTCAACGAGGTATCCCGATGATGTCTCTGAGTGATTATCACCACACACTAAGCCGCCCATTCTGGCCACGTCGCCTGTTCTATCCCTGTATAGTGCAACTGGCCCTTTTGGTTGTGTGCGGATTTAGCCCTGTGCTCTACGCCTTACCCACCCAACAGTTAAAACCGGTCGGTCAAGGCACCATGAGCTGGTTATGGGCCGATATTTACAGCGTCACCCTGCTAAACCGCAGTGGCGTTTACCAACCCAACACCTATCCAGTTGCCTTATCCATTGCCTATTTTACTGATATCGATGCTGAAGATTTAGTCAGCACCACACGCGATGAGTGGGAGCGCCTCAAAATCCAGACACCAAAAGTACGCCAGAACTGGCTAACCCAACTCGAACAAATCTGGCCCGACATTAAGCCCTACGATACGCTCACTTTTTATGCATCAAGCCCAAATATCGGTGAGTTCTACCATAACGCCCAGCGCATCGGCCAAATACGAGCACCACAATTTAGCCCTTCGTTTTTGGCGATCTGGCTATCGGAAAACAGCTTACAACCTGCCCTAACTCGGCAACTCAAAGGAGAACAACCATGAAAGCCCTTCCCTTATTATTAGCAGCAAGCATGGTCACCGGCTGCGGCGTAAAACCGGAAAACTATGCGGGTAAAACACCAGAATGGAATCTGCCCACCTTCTTCAGTGGTGATTTGGTCGGCTATGGCATAGTGACCGACCGCAGCGGTGAAGTGCAACGGCGTTTCAGTGTCACCATGCAGGGGATCTGGAACTCCGCGGACAAAGGCGAATTGCATGAACAATTCTTGTTTGATGATGGCAAAAAACAAGAGCGCATCTGGCATTTACAGAAGGTTAATCAGAAGTGGCAAGGCACTGCCGGTGATATTGTCGGTACTGCCGGTGGAAATACCTACGGTTTTGCTATGAACTGGCGCTATACGCTAGATCTGGAACTCAGTGGCGGTAAAAACGTCAACGTCAAATTTGATGACTGGATGTACCTTATTGATCAGCATCGCCTGATTAATAAAGCCGAAATCACCAAATTTGGCTTTAAAGTCGGTGAAGTGATTATTTATATCGAACAAAAACCCAAAGCCTGAGGCGATAAGCTATATCTATAACTAAAGTCTATTCACTCAAGACGCTTAACAATGCCACATCACAAATTAACGCTGCCGCAAAAAATCTGCCCTGTTTGCCATCGGCCCTTTAGCTGGCGTAAAAAATGGGAAAAGAACTGGCCGATGGTCAAATACTGCAGCGCAGCTTGTGCTCGACGTAGAGGTTCGGTATGACAACGCGGCGGCTTATTCTCAGTAATCAGTTGAATATTCCTCACCGCAAGTTCGATCAGCCTGAACCTCTGCGCACTGAGGTGCGGTATGTCATTAAAATGTCATCTCGATAAACTAGGTTACTGGCTCTTACTGATTTTGACAGCGAGTTAATACCATGAAAGTAAAGCCACTTTGCCTCTTTTTCGCTTCAGTACTTCCCCTGCTATCTCACGCTGCTGATAGTAAAGTAGAGCGCTACAACGTCAGTTTTCCTGAGGGTGACAGCGTCAGTTATTCAGGCGCATTTTCACAAAGCTTTCCGCAAGGGTTACCTGTAGGTATTGGCTCTGGGCTGGTATTTCGCGGTATTGAGAATGGCGATTTACTGTTCACTACAGTCACTGATCGTGGTCCAAATGCTGATGCACCCTCAGTTGGCAAACAAGATGCTAAAATTTTTGCCAGTCCAGATTTTGTACCTCTTCTAATGGATATCCGCGTTGGCAAAGACCAAGCCATTGCAACCAAAGCTCGTCCGTTACATGACCAAGATGGCCCTATCAGCGGGCTCCCACTGCCAAGTAACCTGATTGGCTCAACCAATGAAGTGGCGTTAAGTGATACTTTGCGCACCTTAACCAGTGATAAACGCGGGCTAGATACCGAAGGGATCACCCCTGATGGCAAAGGTGGGTTTTGGCTAAGTGATGAATATGGCCCTTTCCTGATTAATATTGATAATCAGGGGAAGATTTTAGCGAAATACGGCCCAACCCCAGCACAAGGTGAGCAAGGCGTTGCAACAGGTCTGCCTAATATTCTCAAATGGCGTCAGCCAAACCGAGGTTTTGAAGGTGTTACCCGCCTGCCCAATGGCACGCTTTTAATCGCCGTACAAAGTACGCTGGATATCGAAGGTAACAGTAAAAACTCTGCGCAGTTTACCCGCCTTGTCAGTTTTGATCCCGCAACAGGCAAAACCGCGATGTACGGCTATCCTATTGATATAGCGAGTTATAAAAAAGCCAAAGATGCCAAGATTGGCGATATTGTCGCTATCGATAACCAGCATATTTTACTGGTGGAACAAGGCAGTGATAAAGATAAGCAAATGATCAATAAAATTTATCTTG
>NZ_JBOFRH010000560.1:0-3307 GCF_051650925.1 Plesiomonas sp. | reverse complement strand
ACGATATCGCAGTGGCGGTACAGCGGGTGTTCGCGCAGTGTTGCGGCCGCCATTTCCGGCTGGAAATCATGGAAGCCTTCGATGCCGATCAGCGCAATTTTACTGCGCATAGCAACAGAATCATCACTGTGCTCTGCGTGGGAAGATAACGGATGTACCGGCACTGATGCTGGGCTTAACCAAGTGCTGCGCAGGCTGCCAAGCGGGGTCATCCGCAGATGATTGTGTTGTGCCGAGCCGTGCATCAAGATGCCGCTGTCGGCCAGCATCTGGCTGAACTGGGTGGTAGCCTGTGTAATCGCCTGATAGCCGATACGGGTATACGGGTGCTGTGGCGCTTGGGTAGCCAGTTGATCAAGTGCTTGCAGTGGCGTCGCTACGGCGTGGCCGTTGGGCAATCGGCTGAGTAAATCGAGTGAGCCAGAAGAGAAATTCAGCGCACACTGCCCTGAGCTGATAATGGTGCAGCGCTGTCCAGCTTGTGCCAGCTTGATCCCGCAGGTTAGCCCGGCTAAACCGGCACCAATGATAGCCACATCAAATTTCATTGGCGTTCTCCTGTCGAACGGTCTGGGTTGTGGTGGTGTTTGGCACTGTGTTTACGGTATTTAACGAAACGGGCGGCACATCATCAAGCCCGCACAATCCCTGATAAATCCAGTTGGTAAATTCCGATTCGCGCAGCGCATCCCCCCACGCAATTGGGCGAATGCCTTTCCAACGCTCTTCCAGAAATTCGCGCAATTGTTGGGTTGATTGTTGCGGTGTGGTCTGGCCAAAACGGGCCATAACGCCAGCGGCGCGGCAGGCACACAGCTCGCCCTGACAGGGCCCCATGCCGACCCGTGTACGGCGGCGCAGATCGATAAGATTGTTCACTTTCAGCTCGTTTACCGCATAGCGCACTTCGGCGGCGGTGACCGCTTCACATTCACACACCAGTGAGCTGTCGTAACGGTTGATACTGACAAAACGTGGCGCGCGGTCGCCGTGGCGGTAAACCGCTGAACCGCGTAACGGTGCGGGTAGGCTGATAATTTTGCCGTGCGTCTCTTCGGTGCGTTCATTTGAGCCGGGCAGCGGTTGTTCGGCGGTGGTGCAGCGCGCTTGGTGGTTGAGTTTTTCGCACACCAGATCGGTTGTCCACTCGGCCATCAGCCGGTAGGTCATCAGTTTACCGCCGGTAATGGTGACTAGCCCATCGAGCCCGTCGCGCTTGGCATGATCAAGCAGCACAATACCACGGCTGACGTTACGCCCAGAAGGGTCGTTATCGGTTGCCACCAGAGGCCGTACTCCGGCATAGGCACGCAAAATGCGGGTTCTTTCCATAATCGGTGATAACTTAATTCCCTCACGGATTAAAATATCAACCTCTTCTGGTGTTACCCGCATATCATCAATTCGGTCATACGGGATCCGGCTAGAGGTTGTACCGATCAGCGAAATGGTATCACCCGGTACTAAAATATCGGCATCTGCCGGTTTGCGGCAACGGTTGATGACCTGATTGTTGATGCGGTGGCCCATGATCAGCAGCGCCCCTTTCGCGGGCAGCATCCGAATAGTTAAGTCAGCATACTCAGCAATACGTTGCCCCCAGATCCCGCCAGCATTCACCACGATTGGCGCATACACTTCAACCACCGTATGGGTTTGGTGATTAAATGCGCGTACCCCAATGACTTTCGTACCTTCTCGAATTAAACCAACCACCTCACAGTAAGTAAGCACTTGCGTACCATTCTCGCGCGCATCGAGCATATTGGCAGCCGTCAGGCGAAATGGGTCAACCGTGCCATCGGGAACGGTGACCGCACCAATCAGTGCAGGGTTCACGGAAGGCTCTAAGCGGCGAGCCTCTGTTGGGCTGATAGCATTGGCATCAATACCGGCAGTTTGGCAGGCGCGGATAAAACCGGCCTGAAAATCGAGATCATCTTCTGGCAGCGTAATAAACAGCCCCCCGGTCGGTTCGACACAGTGGCGGGCAATTTTTTTAAGAATTTTGTTTTCGCTGATGCATTCGCGGGCCGACTCCTCATCGGTTACCGCATAACGTGCGCCGCTGTGCAGCAGACCATGATTGCGTCCGGTCGCTCCGGTGGCAATGTCATCGCGCTCAAGTAGCACGCAGCGCAGGCCGCGCAGGGCGCAATCTCGGGCGACACCGGCGCCGGTTGCACCGCCACCAATAATGGCGACATCGGTTTCAATTCGGGTTGCGCTGTTCATCATGGTCACACTTCTCGCAGGTCAGCGGTAAAACACCAAAGAGTAGGGAAAGAGATCCATCGCCGGAGCGCGTGGCATCAGGCCGAGTATCCGAGGGAACATTCTGTTATCGCTCGGTTATCCGGTGTTTTGCGTTACGTGCATTTTCCGCGAAAGGCTCTTTTTATGGCAGAGAGTATCCCTACTTTTTGCAGTGAAATGTTTGATATGAACCATAAATGCGCAAAAACGAAAGTTATCGCGCGCTATTTTTATGGTTATTTGTGATTTTTATCACGTAATCGTGCGTTAATCGCTCAATTGTAAGCGTGATGTGAATCACAGGTCGCATTCAAGGTCGGGAATATGTTCAGTGTGCTGACAATAATATTTTAAAGAGAGTGCGCTTTTGCATAGCGTGGTGTTGGTGCTTTACTGATTTTCGTTATCTAACTGATTTATTTTAAAAGGAAAATTAATTATGGATAGAGCGAAGTGTGTTTGTCCTCACACCATTATGATCATATTCTCACTATCATTGCGTTCGATTTCGAACAGGTTTAACCATTAACTGTTCTATTTTAGTTAAATATTGGCTTAATCGCGTGCGATTTCGCTAACTATTATGATTCATCCATTATTAAAACAAGATACTCATCTCACTCATAAAACATATCGAGGACCCGATTATGTTGCGTTTTTTTCAACCTGCAGCACACAGTGCCCGTTTGCCGGATGCGCAAATTGACAGCACTTACAAACGCATGCGTTGGCAAATTTTCGCCGGTATTTTCTTTGGTTATGCCGGTTATTACTTGGTGCGTAAAAACTTCTCACTGGCCATGCCCTATCTGGTTGAACAGGGCTTTTCGCGCGGTGATTTGGGGTTTGCCATGTCAGGGGTGGCGATTGCCTACGGGTTATCAAAATTTCTGATGGGCGCGGTATCTGACCGCTCAAATCCGCGGGTATTTTTAACGGCCGGTTTGCTGATGTCAGCGGCTATCTTCCTGTTTATGGGTTTTGTGCCGTGGGCAACCTCAAGTATTACCATCATGTTTGTACTGCTGTTTTTGAACGGCTGGGTACAGGG